>DATFJD010000332.1:0-4794 GCA_035269475.1 Halalkalibaculum sp. | reverse complement strand
CGCATGGAGTACTATTCCCCTACCGGTGAGACCTTCAGCAATGAGCAGCTGGCCCTGCTGGCCAGAGACGCCTGGGCCGAGGTAGAAGAAAGGGGCGGATTTGATACAAGTAATCTCGATCCCGACAAAACCGCTTTCATTGTATTTCACGCCGGGGTAGGACGCGATATACAGCTTACCGGAACCACACTGGATATTACCCCGCAGGATATTCCCTCACTGACGCTTAACCGGGAAAGCCTCTCTGAGCTACTGCAAGACCCCACTTTTACCGGTTTTCCAATTAATGACGGTTCCTTTCGCATTTCCAATACCTTGATATTGCCCAGAACTCTTTCTCGCCGTGGTGAAGATATTACCGGCCGGGAATTTGTGCTTCAACTTTCTACCAACGGACTGATAGCTGCTTCAATAGGCAGTTATTTCGGGTTGCCTGACCTTTTTAATACCCAAACCGGTGACTCCGGTATCGGCCGCTTCGGTTTGATGGACGGCGAGAGCTTCTTTTCCTACCGGGGCCTGTTCCCTCCCTACCCTTCCGCCTGGGAAAGAGTACAGTTAGGGTGGCAGGACACTTTCAGCATCACTGCTTCACAGACGCCAGACGAAATTCAGCTGCCTGCCGCATCCGCCGGCCAAATAAACAGTATTGCCAGATACAGCCTCTCTTCCGATGAGTATTTCCTGGTTGAAAACAGGCACCGTGATCCGGAAAATAATGGGGCTACCCTTACCATCCGGAAGCCTGACGGGGCCACCGTCGAACAAAGCTTTTCCAATGATAACCGAACCTTTACAAACCAAGAGGCCGGTTTCGAAGAACTGTTTACCGCCGGAGTGCTTGTTGATACGGATAATTTTGACTGGAGCCTGCCGGGCGGTCTCGATATCGGTGCCGATGAAGAAGCCGGAACAGCAGATGACCGCTTTTTAAATGGAGGGATTTTGATCTGGCATATTGATGAAGCCGTTATCAGAAACGAACTGAATCAACAGGCGGTGAATGCCAATCCGGAACGCCGGGGAGTTGACCTCGAGGAGGCTGACGGAGCACAGGACATCGGTGAAGCTGCTAACAGCAACTTTTCGAACCAGGGACGAGGCTGGGCCTTTGATTTCTGGTGGCGCGGCAACAATGCCTCGGTGGTGACCTTGCAGGATGACACCCTCAGGCTATATGAAAACAGGTTTTCAGTTGATACTACTCCTTCTAATCAAAGTAATTCAGGGGCAAAAAGTTATTTTGAGTTCTTTGACTTTTCTGAAAATCTGCCGATCGCTTCTTTTAGGGTACAGCCCATCTCAACTGACTTCGTTAATACCGTTTCAATTACCGGTGAGCCGGTACCTAATCAGTCTGCTTTTATAGACAGTGATGACCTGTATCGAACCGATTACCCACCTGAGCTTTCCATCTATACAGCACAATCAGATACCTTTCTGATCATTCCGGCTTCTGAGTCAGTTTACGCCCTTCAATTAAATTCAGGCGATGGCAACTATTTTAATTTTGAAGTACCGAAACCACAGCAGCCCTTTACGGCTGATCGGCTCATACTTGCCGGTAGTCCGGCCGCAGAATCAGGATCAGGCATCAATATTTCTTCCTGGAGCTGGAACGGGAGCAACTGGCAAAATGGGTGGCAAGCCACCTCAAATCCCAACCGCGGTTTTCTAAGTTCCCAGACCGGTGACACCCTTCTGGTTGATTTTTCCCAAGAACGCTTTTTGGTAAATAACGGCGCCAGGCTGCCTAACCTACCGGAGCCCGTGCAGAGTTCAGCTTCACTCGCCGGATTAAGATCCATGCTCACTCCCGGCACGCTCTCCGTAAACGGGGAAACGTATTCGATATCCGATACCGGCGGCAACCGGCGGCTGTATACCGGGGCATTTCAAATTGAACCCGGTGAACCGGCATTTTACCTGTTTAGCAACAGCACATTCAGCGTAATCAAAACCGGTGATGACCGGTCATTTGAAGACATTGCAGAAGCCTCTTTTCTGGACTGGCCGGCCCTTGCTGATTTCAATGGCGACGGGTTTATGGACATGCTTTACACCGATGGTTCCGGAAAGCAGCTTTACGGGAAAAACGTTAGGGGTGCCGTACTCAAGAATTTTCCAATCAACGCTCCGCAGGGTAGTCGTTTTATCGGCACTCCCCTTATAGCGGACCTGGAGGGAGACGGCTCCCGGGACCTGTTAATAACCGTACAGGATAGCGTTTCAATGAATATCTATTCCTATGACCAACAGGGAGCTGTCAAAGAAAACTTTCCTCTATATGTAGGCAGCATACAAAATCAGGATTTCCAGCCGATCCACCCGGTTATCAATAATCAAAACCTGTATGCCATCAGTCACCTGGGGGAGGTCAAGGCCTGGAATTTCCCGCAGATGCAGGAGGTACTCTGGGACTCCAGGTATGGAAACGAATCCTTTAATAAGATCACCGGAAGAATGAGCGGAAATGATTCACCCGGACTGCCTGTATCCATGTTGGTCGATGAAGAGACCTACAACTGGCCGAACCCTGCTTCTGACATAACAAACATACGCTATTTGCTGCGTGAGTCAGGGAGGGTTGATATTAAAATCATATCGCAGGGCGGCCGTATTATTTATGATGAATCTTTCGAAGCAGCGGGCGGTGTGCCCGAAGAGCAGCAGATTAATACCTCGAACTGGGGAAATGGTGTTTATTTCGCAATGGTAACAGCAAACATCAATGGCCGGGAAGCCCGAAAAATGATTAAAATAGCCGTAGTACATTGACCCGTTATAAGAAACTACATATCGTTGTCACCCTGTTCCTTTCATTGGGCTTTATATTGTTGCAGCTGCCTGCAAAAGGTCAGCTCTCTCCCTCCTTTTATGATTACCCCCAGAATCACTTACCATGGTACACTGTTGAAAGTGAACATTTCCTCATTCATTTCCAGAAAGGAAACAGCCGGTCTGCAAAGGTTGCCTCACGGATTGCAGAAGAAGTTTATCCCGGCATTACCGGTCTGTACAATCTTGAGCCTGATACCAAGATAAATATTACGCTGACCGACCGTCAGGATTACTCCAATGGAGCGGCCTATTTCTTCGACAACCAGATACAGATCTGGATCCCGGCTCTGAACACCCCGCTTCGGGGTACCAATAACTGGCTTAGAGATGTGATAAGTCACGAGCTTACCCATATTATTCAGCTGCAGGCTTCCATGAAGAAAAGCCGCCGTTTGCCCGCCGTTTATTTTCAATGGCTATCCTACGAAGATGTCCGCCGTCCGGACGTTCTTTACGGGTATCCCAAAGGAATTATCACCCATCCCTTTGCCTCCATTAGCATCCCGGCATGGCTGGCCGAGGGTACCGCTCAGTTTCAACGCTCGGGCTGGTTTTATGATACCTGGGATACGCATCGTGACATGGTGTTGCGTTCTGCCATACTGAATGAGCGCTATCTCTCCCTTGAAGAAATGGGCATTTTTTCATCTAAGAACAGCCTGGAGCGTGAGCAGGTATATAACCAGGGGTTTTCGTTTACCACCTACCTGGTACAGGAATACGGCGAAGACATACTCTCAAAAATATCCGAAACCTTCAGTGAGCCGGGAGTCTTTACAGCAGATGAAGCACTAAAAATAGCTGCCGGCAAATCCGGTAACGAAATATTTGAAACATGGATCAGTGACCGGAAAGAGTTCTATACGAAAGCCACAGAAAACATTTCCCCCACTGAAACCAAGGCCATAGAAGACAATGGATTCATGAACTTTTTCCCCCGTTTCTCTCCATCAGGTAATCGTATTGCCTACTTGTCAAATAAAGGCCGGGATGAATCGCGAACTTCGCTCTACATCAGGGGTAATGATGACTTGAATCAGGCAGCAGTTCGGCTGCCCCTGGGTGAGACCCAGTTATCCGAACATCTCAGCTGCGGTTTCCGGGCTGATCCGCTTATCGAACATTTACATTCCTCGTTCTCTTTTTCACCTGACGGACAGAGCATCGCCTTTACCCGCCGAGAGCTGAATAAACTCGGGGAACAATACGACGATCTTTTTACTTATGATTTAGATTCAGGCCGTGAAAAGCGCATTACCCGGAGCGGACGTCTCTCATCCCCGGCCTGGCACCCCGGTGGCAATAGCCTTGCGGCTATTCAACAGTACAAGGGAACCCAGAATATTGTCCTGGTGGATTTAGCCGACGGGGATACTACAGAACTGACCGGTTACCGCCGTGGCGAGCAGCTCTTTACCCCTGCATGGCACCCGGATGGGGATGTCCTTTACTTTGCATATTCCGATAAAAAGGGCAGGGAAATCAGACGCGTCAATGTGCAAACCAAAAAAGTTGAAACGGTAATGAGCCGGCCCTTTGCCGATTTTAGGGACCCATTCATAGATTCAGAAGGCCTTTTCCTGTATTACGCTTCCGACGAGAGCGGTATTTTTAATATCTACAGGATGCCTGTTGGCGGTGGCGAAACCGAACAGCTGACCAATGTAATCGGAGGTGCATTCATGCCCAACCTCAGCAGACAACAGGAACTGCTCTTTGCCGAGTACGGGAAAAAGGGATACCGCATCTCCTCCATTTCGCTGGATGAACGCTCCTCCAAGGCTATGCAAGGTTCTTATAAACCTGTTTTCAGGGAGACCGGCAAACTAGTGGAAGCTGATCATGGGACAGCTGATATGACGTATGACGACGCCGATCTGGAGGGTTTTTCTGAAACCTACTATCACCGCGCCGACACGGGTACGGTATCCTTTAACATAGCTGCCGATAACG
>DATFJD010000331.1:0-4498 GCA_035269475.1 Halalkalibaculum sp. | reverse complement strand
GGGATGTTCCTATTTCACTACGAGACTTCCGGTACCGACGCGGTTCCGCTTGATGATAACAGCCCTTCAAACGGTATACCAGACTATGTGGAAGAGGCTGCGGCAGCAGCAGATTCGTCCTGGCGCCATGAGGTAGCCACACTGGATTACACCGACCCCATCCTGCCGGGTGACCCTTACGACATATATTTCAGGAATTTCGGCTTCTACGGGCAAACGGTTATTACCGGCAACACCACTTATATCGATGTACATAATAACTTTCAGAACTTTCCGCCCAACACCGACCCGGAAGGCAATGTAATTGGCGCACTTAAAGTCACCGTTGCACATGAGCTGAAACATGCCATCCAGTATGCCGCAACGGAGTGGGCCGGAGAAAGCGACCTCTGGGTTGAAATGGACGCCACTCTCATGGAAGAGGTAGTCTATGACAATGTCAATGATTACTATAATTACCTGAACAATTCCAGCTCTATATTTGAAAATCCCCAGAACTCATTCTACCCGGGTTCATATTTTCATGTATCCTGGGCTCTCTACTTTGAACAGAAATACGGTCCCGATTTCTGGCCTGATGTCTGGAAAGAACTGAAGCAAAATCCTACGGGTATTCGATTCACAGAGGCAATGCAAACCGTATTGGGAGGAGCAGACAGTTTTCAAAGAGATTATATTGAATCCCACCTCTGGCACCTGGCGGCAGGCCAGCTGAACAGTACTGACGGTTACGGTTTTGAGGAACGTACTTTATATCCAAACCCGACTATTAAAGAACGTTTCAGCGGTAAAGACAGCACGTCAGCCTCCGTGAATCTGCAGAAGTTTGCAGCCAACTATATTGAACTTAGTCCGGGACAGGAATCGGAAGGATTCATTAGAATAGAACTGAGCCGTTCAAACGGCACTACCGGGCTTGGCCTTATTGCCTATTTAAATGACGGATCTACCGAGCAACAGGTTGTGACGGGAGGCGGTAATCAAGGCATTGTTCATCAAACCCCCTGGGAGTGGACTAACATAAACAGGCTGGGAATTGTAATTGGAAACAACAACGAAAGTCTCGGCGACAGTTACCGTATTAAAATAACTTCCGATATTCCGGAAACCATTTCACTGAGCCAAAATTATCCGAACCCCTTCAATCCGGGCACGGTTATTCCTTTCAATTTGAGCAACCAATCGAGAGTACAGATAAAGGTTTATGATATTGCCGGCAGGCTGGTAACAACCCTTATCGATGAGCAAAGGCCGGCAGGGTTTTACAGAGATGTAAGGTTTAACGGCAGTAACCTGTCGTCGGGAGTCTACTTCTACCAGCTGGTAACCGACCAAAAGGTGCTGGTTAAGAAGATGACGCTGATTAAGTAAGTAAGGGAGGAAAGGAGACGGGAGATGTGAGATGTGAGACGAATTTTTTGATAGTTCCAATGGTAACATAGTTTCCTCATTCACTGATTCTAAATAGGGAATTGATGGCCTTTGAGTAGCTTTGCTTCCTTGGCGAACCTTTGTGAAACAGCCTTAAACCTGCCGAAATAGAGGGACCCAAGTTCCGTTCTCCTTTCCTTTCCTCCGGTCTCCCGTCTCCTTTTCTCCTTTATTCAAACTTCAGCTCCTTCGCCGGTTTGATTTTGCCGGTAACTTCTCCGAAGCCAATCCTGTACCCTTCGCCTTCGGCGTAGCCGGTCATGGTTATGGTATCCCCATCCTCAATAAAGGTGCGTTCCTCTCCATCAGGAAACGTGATGGGCTTCTCCCCTTTCCAGCTCAGCTCTAGCATGCTTCCGTAAGAATCTTCCGTTTCCCCGCTAATGGTTCCGGAAGCATATAGGTCACCGGGCTGCACATTGCATCCGGTGATGGTATGGTGGGCCAGCTGCTGGTTCATGCTCCAGTAAAGGTTTTTATAGTTGGAGGCTGCAATTTTATGCGGCTTATCCATATCATCTCCCTGTAAGAAAACATCCAGCTTGATATCATACCATCCTTCGCTGCTCTTAAGGTAGGGCATAGGCTCGGGATCCTGTTCAGGGCCCGTGGTTTTGAAAGGTTCCAGCGCATCGAGAGTGACAATCCAGGGAGAGACGGAAGTTGCCCAGTTCTTAGCCAAAAAGGGCCCCAAGGGCTGGTATTCCCACTTCTGAATATCTCGTGCGCTCCAGTCATTAACAATCATGAGTCCGAATATATGCTCTTTGGCCTCGCTGACCGGTATCGGTTCACCCAGCCGGTTGCCCGGCCCGGCAACGAAGCCCATTTCAAGCTCAAAATCCAGCAGTTTGCTGGCACTGAATTCAGGAGTTTCGCCATCCTCGCCAAGTACCTGCCCCTGCGGACGGTGAAGATCTGTACCGCTGACGACCACTGAGCTGGCGCGTCCGTGATAACCGACCGGCAAGTGTTTCCAATTCGGCTTCAGCGCATTCTCCGGCCCGCGAAACATGGTCCCTACATTAAAAGCGTGCTGCTCAGAGGAGTAAAAATCCGTATAATCCCCGATGGCAACGGGCAGCAGCATCTCCACCTCATCCATTGGGGTCAGCACTTCTTCGCGAAGGCTTTCATTATCGCGAAGTGAGGATTCATCCGCGCTCAGCAGGTTGCTGATGGTTGTACGGGCTTCAAGCCAGGCTTTCCTATCCATCGACATGAATTTGTTGAGCGTCCGCTCGGAAAACACCCGCTTCCCGTCAAGCTGCGGACCGTCGAACACCCCAGCCTGCTCCAGTTCTGCCAGATTTAGTACATATTCACCGATAGCCGTACATATAAAAACCTCTCCTCCCTCCCGGGGACGGCAAACCCCGTAAGGCAGATTCTGAATGGGAAAATGCGATTCCGGAGCGACGTCAATAAATGATGTTAGTTTTGGGTCGTTGGTTGGATGCATCTTAATAATTTTAAATTAGCAATTACGAATTTAGAATTTAGAACGATCAATTGACAAAGACCTGAAACTAATGGGCTTCAGCTCAACATTTAAAATTCAGTATCCAAAATTTTCATACTAAATTTAATTTTTGAAGGTCCTCAAGCGGTTCTTCAAAGCTGCAGCTGCCGAATGAGGTAACGGCAACCTCTCTGAGCTCGGTAATATCCTCGGCAGATACGGAAAGATCTTTCCAGTAAAAAGATTCGTCGCTGAATGAAAACTGGTCAGGATCTTCTTCTTGTAAAATCTCTTCCAGTTCCTCATTGTTCAAATCATGCACATAAGCAAGCAGAGCTCCCCCGAACACATTGAAGAATCCGTGCATTTTAGTCTGTACACTATCGTTATAGTGACGGACGGGGTGATGAAGCCCGGCAGTACATTTTAGGGCCAAATTGTGTTCCCTGCAGGCATTGATGCTATAGGCAACTTTTTCCACTTCTGGAAACATATGCGCCTCGGTACCTCCGCAGCGCAGTTTAAAACCTGCCTGCAGAATACCGGCTTCCCCGGCATCTTTCTCATGATATCCGGAAAGAGCCTTCAGTACGGTATCAATATCTTTTTTCCAGCTTTCCTCATAAAAACCCTCGAAAAATACTGTTTGAGGAGTCCCGTTCGCTGCATCAGCCGCATTTGCGGTCATAACCAGGGCTTCCCTGATCAAGCCTGAATCCCCGCCCAAAACAGCTTCTTTTGGCAGCTTGATTTCCACCAGGTCAGAAACAACTCTTTCCCCATGCATCTTTTTAAATTCCGAGCAGGAGTCGAATACCCCTTTTATTTCTTCTTCAAAATCTGCAAGGGTATCCGTTCCACTGCCCAAAACAGAGAAACGATAAGGCTCACCCTCCTTCAAAAGCTCATCGCCGTAAGCTTCAAGGTCTTTAAGCCTCCCGGCGGGAATAATAAAGCGGGAAAGCATCCAGGCCTCGTCACTTTTTCTGTAGGCTGCATAATTTCTGATTGAGGTATCCAGGGATAGGCCTGCAGGAGGAAAAAGGCCCGCATAATCAATGATACCACTCATAAAAGCTCTGAAACTTTTTTTCATATAACGGAGGTGATTTAAGGTGATGCCGCACTTTCAGTTATGCGCCTCAAAGTTGTTCTATTTATGATTAAAAAGCAACGGAGGATCACTGTCTAAAATGTCTTTCGGATGGCACGGGTTTACTGATTGCCCGGCCATTCGCTAGGTTCGGGAATACTTGATCAGGGCTCACGTAACAGCTTACCTCATCGTTATCAAATCTAAAATGATCGCATCGGCAATGGCAATGCCCTTGTCGGTCAGGGTGATACTGTCATCTACCTGTACCTTAGCCTCCGACTCCCGTTTCTCAAGATAATTCAGCTGCCGGTCGTTGAATTCATAATTGTAGCGATCCTTCATTTCATTCTTTCTGATTCCCTCCCTGGTTCTCAATCCCATCATGATCCGCTCTTCTGCAAGCTGCTCCAGGCTCAAGGTATCTTTCTCTTCCTCCAAGCCCTCTCTATCATCAGATAGATACTTCCTTAAATCAGCCTTGTTGTTCCACCTGGTGGCATCGTTATTTC
>DATFJD010000330.1:0-4821 GCA_035269475.1 Halalkalibaculum sp. | reverse complement strand
CACAAAATCAACGAGGCACCTAACGGCTTGTTTGCCCATAACCCGGAACCGCTCCCGGAACATCTCGAAGATATCTGCGCCCTTGTAGTTGAAAAAGAGTGCGACCTTGGCATTGTCACCGATCCTGATGCCGACCGCCTCGCACTGGTTACCGATAAAGGCGGTCTGTTTGGAGAAGAATATACCCAGGTCGCGGCTTTTGACCTGATGCTTGAGAAAAAAGCCGGACCCTGTGCCACCAACCTCTCCTCTTCGAGGGCGGCCGAAGATATGGCTGAAAAATATGGACAGAAATGCCACCGGTCCGCGGTAGGAGAAATCAACGTGGTTAAAAAAATGCAGGAGGTTGACGCAGTAATCGGCGGAGAAGGAAACGGCGGGGTTATCAACCCGGACCTTCACTATGGGCGTGATGCGCTTGTGGGAACGGTTATGATACTTCAACTCCTGGCAGAAAGAGATGTCACCGCTTCAGAATACCGTTCAAGCCTGCCCGATTATTATATGCGCAAAAGCAAAGTTCAGCTGGAAGGAATTGACGGCGATGCCGTACTCGAGCTTGCTGAAGCTAAGTTCGCTGATCAGGACCCCGATACTACCGATGGTGTAAAAATTAACTTTGAAGACGGCTGGGTGCACCTGCGAAAATCCAATACCGAGCCAATCATCCGCATCTATTCGGAGGGAACCAGTCCCGAGAAAGCCGAAGAGCTGGCAGAAATAGTCAGAAAACAGGTATTTAGCTGAATCAGAATCACGACTCAGCTTTATTCTTGGAGTAACCATGCGGCGACTTGTGGCCGGATTTCTGAAAAATCAGTGACATCCAGCAATCAATTAGATCTGTGATCATTACAGGTTTTAATCGTTGGACTGCTTTTATATCTTTGGCTCATTCAAATATTTAACATTCACTCCGCAAAAGACACTATGATCATATCAATGACAGGCTTCGGACGTGGAGATGCTTCATCTGAGGGCATCTCCATAACGGTGGAAGCTAAATCGGTTAACAGCCGGTACCTGGATATTTCACTGCGGCTCCCCCAATCCATTCAGGATAAAGAGCTGGAACTTAAAGAGATTGTACAAAGTCGAATCAACAGGGGAAAGCTGAATCTCAATGTTCGCATCAACAAAGCTGAAACCGGTGAGCCGGATGTTAAAATAAATCCCAAACTTGTTGCCGGATACAAGCGCCTGCTGGACAAGCTAAGGGAGGCGGCCGATATCAAACAGGAGGTGACGCTTAAGGACCTCCTGCAGTTCAACGACCTGTTCATATCAAGGGAAGAGGACGAAGAAACCCTTGAAACCATTTGGGAAGTTACCAAAGCGGCAACCCGCGATGCACTTGACCAGCTCATACAGATGCGCAAGCAGGAAGGCCGGCAGCTTGAGAATGATCTCCTGAACCGGGTGGAACACATCCGGGAAAAAATGGATAAGGTGCAGGAGCTGACAGACGGACGCGCCGACGAAGTTCGAAAGAACCTGCTGGAACGCATCCATAATCTGATCGATGAAGATTTGGTTGATGAAGACCGCCTGGAACTGGAAGTTGCCGTGCTGGTTGACAAGATGGATATCACCGAAGAGATTGTACGCCTGCAGTCGCACATCAAATTTTTCAAGGAAGCTTTACAGAAAGAGGAGTCCGTAGGGCGGCGGCTGAACTTTTTAAGCCAAGAGATGAACCGAGAGATCAATACCATCGGTTCAAAAGCCAACAGTTCGGAGATCTCGCAGCATGTGGTACATGCAAAGGAGAGCCTCGAGCAAATAAAAGAGCAGATACAGAATGTCGAGTAGTTCAGATAAAGAAGGGAAACTAATCATACTGGTTGCCCCCAGTGGTTCCGGCAAGACCACCATTGCCCGGAAATTGCTGGATGATTATTCCAAAATCAGGTTTTCTGTTTCGGCTACGACACGTCCGCCCCGTGAAGGCGAGGAAAACGGCAAAGATTACTACTTTCTGAGCAGGGAAGAATTCAATCGCAAAATTGAAGAACATGAATTTCTGGAGTGGGAAGAGTTTTATAATGGAAGCCGCTACGGAACATTGCGTTCTGAAGTTGATAAACTAATAGAAAGTGGCTATTTTCCCTTGCTTGACATCGAAGTGAAAGGCGCCCTGAATGTCAAGAGGCAGTATGGCGCCAAAAGCGTTGCCATTTTTATCAGGCCGCCGTCTTTAGAAGAACTGAAAAAGAGACTGGTTAAACGCGGCTCCGAAAATAACGCTTCTCTGGAAACCCGTCTTGAACGGGCGGAAAAAGAACTTACATACGCAAATAAGTTCGACTTCGTTGTCATAAATGACGACCTTGACACGGCTTACAAGCAGGTTACTACGATCGTAGAATCTTTTATTACTGAATAACATTTACTTTCCGATTTATGCCTATTAAAACACTGGATATTGAAAAATTGAACAAAGACACCGGCAATCAGTACGAACTGATTGTAATAATGTCGAAGCGCGCACGCCAGCAGGCCGCGCAAGAAAAGCTCCAGCTTGACGAAAAACTGAAATATTTCGAAGGCTTTGATGATGAGGACGAATTCTCTTTCAATGAAGAGCAGGAAAATATCTCTAAAGAGTTTGAAGAAATGCCACACGCCACACAACGAGCTGTTGAAGAGATGAGACGCGGAGAGATCTACTTCCGCTACCCTCAGGATGAAAATTAAGACATTATGTTATCCGGCAAACGGATAATACTCGGTGTTACCGGAGGAATTGCAGCCTACAAGGCTGCTTTTCTTTTACGTGCCTTTCAAAAAGAGGGAGCAGAAGTGCGGGTCACCATGACCCCTTCAGCCACGCGATTTATAGGTAAAGAAACTTTTTCATCCCTTTCCAGGCATGGAGTAGCTATTGATATTTTTCCCGAATCCGGGAATGAACCTGATTCGTGGACCCGCCACATACAGTGGGGCGAATGGGCCGATCTGTTTGTCATCGCACCCTGTACGGCCAACACCCTCGGCAAAATCGCTCACGGAATGGCCGATAACATGCTTGCCTCAACCGTTCTTGCAGCCCGCTGTCCCCTGCTTATTTGTCCCACAATGGACGGTGAAATGTATGAGGCACCCGCAACCCAACACAATTTAGAGACCGTTAAAAACTTCGGATACCATGTGCTGGAACCGGACAAAGGTTACCTTGCCAGCGGGCTTGAAGGAAAGGGGCGCCTCCCGGAGACTGAGGCCATCTTAGAAAAAGCTTCCTCCATCCTATCTAAAAAAAAAGCTAAAGGCCCCCTAAGCGGCAAAACTGTGCTGGTTACTGCGGGCCCTACCAGGGAACATATCGATCCCGTTCGTTTTATATCCAATCCCAGTTCGGGCAAAATGGGCTTTGCCATGGCAAAAGCAGCCAGGGAGATGGGAGCCGAAGTAACCCTTATCCACGGCCCGGTTTCCATAGAACCGCCTGCAGGTGTTAAGACTATAAAGTTCAAGTCTGCCAAAGATCTTTTTGAAAGGGTCAAAGTACATGCCGATCATGACGTCATAATCATGGCGGCAGCGGTATCCGACTTCAGCCCGGCAGATTATGAAGAGCAAAAGATCAAAAAAGAGAAGGGGTCCCGGGAGATCAAGCTTAAAAAAACGACTGACATCCTCGCCTGGCTGGGTAATCACCGGAAAGACGGACAAACCCTGATCGGGTTCGCCATGGAAACCGAGAACCTGGTAGAAAATGCCCGCAAAAAGCTGGAAAAGAAAAATATCGACTGGATTGCTGCCAATTCGCTAAGTGATTCCGAGTCCGGCTTTGAAGTGGATACCAACCGTATTGAACTCTTGTCGAGGGAAGGAAGAAATTCTTTTAAAGGGACTAAAGAAGAAGTTGCCCGTCAAATGCTGGGACATATCTTCGGTAACTAAACTAAGTTCCTGCTACTCTGCCGTCAGTTCCTGGCGCTGAACCCCGTCACGATGAATCTTGTGCGAGCTGCTCGAACCCGGCTTGTCAGATTTGGTGAATGCAAAACTGAAGCTGGTACCCCACTCTCCGCTGTCAACATTAACATCAGCTTCCAGCTGTTCGCCAAGGGTATTCACCAGGTAAATACCCAGCGAATTCTGTTTCTTACTATCAAAATCTTTGGGAAGGCCTATTCCGTCATCTCTTACCTCGGTCAATATCTTCTTGCCCTGCTGGTGAACATTGATACTGATCTTTCCCTGATCGCGTCCCTCAAAAGCATATTCAAAAGCATTGGTAATGAGTTCATTGACGATCAGTGCACAGGGTATGGCCTGATTCACATTCAGCATGATATCGTCCGCATCGGTAACCACTTCAATATTTTTATTGTCAGGCTGCAGTGTATCGGAAATAACTTCCGCAAGCTTGGTCATATAACGGCTTACTTCGATCTCTGAAAGCGTCTCCGACTGGTACAGCATTTCATGCACAATAGCCATGGAATGAATTCGCAGCTGACTGTCTTGCAGATGCTTCTTCAGCGTTTCATCTTCTTCTACGTTAAATGTTTGCAGCTGCAGCAGACCCGACACAATCGCCAGGTTGTTTTTTACCCGGTGATGCACCTCCGCAAGCAATATTTCCTTCTCCTTGAGCGAACGCTGCAGCAGTTTTTCGGAACTCTTTCTTTCGGTGATATCTACATACATCCCGTAGATCGCAACCTGCCGCCCTTCATTATAAACCGGTATTCCGCCGATGATCACATCCAGCGGTGTGCCGTCTTTGGCGGTCCTTACCGACTCGATGTTAAACTGTTTACCATGCTGGGTGGCATCGGTTATATGTTCCGCCTCCCCCCTTTTACTTGGTGA
>DATFJD010000329.1:0-6151 GCA_035269475.1 Halalkalibaculum sp. | reverse complement strand
GCCTCCAATTGCCGGATAGGAGGCTGTACCAATACTAAGCACGCTTCCGGTATAGCCCATGGCCGTGGCTCGTCTTTTACCTTCATACAGATCGCCGATAAGTGTAACATTCAGGGCACCCAGTGAAGCGCCGCCTATGCCCTGCATAAACCTTAATATCAGCAACCAGCTAAAGTCAGTAGCGAAGGCGCAAGCCGTTCCGGCTATTCCAAAGAGAAAGAGCGAGGGGACCAGGATAGCCTTGCGTCCGATGCGGTCGGCGAAGACCCCGAGCACCGGGGTGAGAAATATTCCCGGCAGGGTAAAGGCGGTAATCAGCAAGCCGATCTGTTCATTGGATACATCCAGCACGCGCGCCATCTTGGGCAGTGCGGGCGCAATACTGGATACACCCATTACAGCGCTCAGGGTGATGCCAAAAATGACATAGAGGTTGAGATCCTTAAGGAGCGGTTTGTTGCTGATTTTGCCGGTTATTAGTTGTCTTTGAATGTATCAATTATGTCAAAACGTGAAATTAAATATGATAAAACAATCAATTCACAATCCTGTAGTTCCTTTGTCCTCGCAGATTTACGCAGGGTATTTCGCTGATTTGCGCTGATGAACAATAAAGTTGAGAATATACTCATCTGCAATGCTCAGCCAATAAATGGTTGAGCCTCTGCGAGAAATATTTTTTGGACAGTACTGGAATTTATAGAATCAGATTAACATAGATATCGTTCTCGGAAGTCCCATTAATGAGTCATCCCGACCTTTAGCGGAGGGATCTCATCCGTTCAATCAAGGCTTAACTATTTCGTAGCGGATGAGATCTCTCGACAAGCTCGAGATGACTTTGATTTTCTGAAACCATAGCTCCGCGCGCAATAATTGGCAATATTAGTATGAAGAACCCGCCTGCGCGTCATAGAACCATGCCCTGCTCATATAAATCACCTTAATCACAGTTAAGACATTAGAACTAAGATTAATGGGATTTTAATGATTATTATGATTGAAGTATGCCTTATAACTCATTACTCATTACCGGTATAGTTATTCAAGAACAGTAAAAGGCACCTTGATTCTGAAACTGATATTCCGTCCCGGGCTCAAGGCATATCCCTTGTAGGTATCCAGAAAATCCCTGTAAGCTTCATTTAGTATATTGTTGGCTGAAACCTGCAGGGAAACTGGTCGCTTCCAGATCGGTAGCTCTACGCCGAGAGTAGCATGTAGCAGAGTATAGGAATCGGTAGAAGCTACCCCGAAATCGGAAAACTGTGGGGCATTGCCAAACTGCCAAAATGGTTCATACCTGCCTGCAGCTTCCTTGGATAGCGTATGATTGACCCGGATGCTCAGAAAAGGGCTCTCGAAAAAACCTATCCTGTTTTGAACAAGTTTCACGCCGGCAGAGAACTTGGTAGGAGGCAGCAGCGGAAGCTTATCAACCCTTTGAATGTCATCATCGATATTTTCGCCGGTAACCGTTTCAAAGGTTCCGCTTACCTGTAGCCAGGAACTAAGCTGAGCCTCCACATTGGCATTGGCTCCAAGCAGCCGTGCATCTCCCTGCACCGATTCAAGAATGGGCGGGCCTTGTCCGCCATTAGCAAACTCCCCGGAGTTAACCAGGAATATATAATTTCGAATGGTGTTTCTGTAGGCCGTTACTTTGGCAGTAACTTTTTGCGATCGCCATCTAAGTGACAGGTCGGTATTCAGAGAGCGCTCGGAATCCAGGAAGGGATTCCCCACCTGGTAAGCCGCAACGCCGCCGTGAATGCCATCCACGTGAAGGTTGAAGAGGCTGGGAGCCCGGAATCCCCTGCCAATATTGGCCGCAAGTGCCAGCTGATCGCTAAATTGATAGGTTGCCCCGAGAGATCCGCTGAACTCATAGTATTCCTGGCTCAGTACCTCCGCAGTTTCACCTGCATCAACATCGGGCAGATTAAGCGCATCATTCGGTTCTGCCTCGTGAGTTCGGGCATCGAATCGAAAACCGGTAGACAGGGTCAGGTTGCCCAGTTCTGCTTTCTCGAATACGAATGTGGCAAAATTGGTGATGGCAGCCGAAGGTACCAGGGGTTCAACTCCTCGGGTCTCCTGGTCCTGATAGTTGTATTCCATACCGACCGTTCCGCGGAAGGGCCCGACGGCAGGGTGTTCAAGCTCTGCCTTTGCTGAATAGCTTTTCAGCAAAATGTCGAGGTGGGCAAATCCTTCATCCGGAAGTTCAGTTCGCGGAGCTGCATTGGCGCCGCCCGGGTTTGACTGGCGCAAGTTTTCTGAATAAGTGAATTTTGGGTTCAGAATAAAATTATTGCCCAGGTTTATATTCCCCTTAATCTGTACCACATCATTTTCCAGGTTCTGCCCAAGTCCGCTGCCATTCGGCAGCAGGAAATTATGTTCATTGCTCCACCTCGAGTATTCGGCCGAAATCTGCCCGAAATTCCCGGTATAGCCTACTCCTATAGACCCGTTAAGCTGATCGTAGTCGGTATTGTCAAGTTCACCCGAAAATTTTGGGGCCTCGGTATTATCCGTTTCTGTAAAAGTGGGTACATCGGGAGCGGACATATTACCTGCAGACCGGCGAATGAGGGTACCTGTGTAGCCCCATCCCTCATTAGCTCCCTCCAGGTGTATTCCTCCCACCAGCTCTTTGTTATTGGTTGCATACTCTGATAAAAGCTGACCGGTAATAAAAGGGTCACGGTCTAAAGCATTTGGAATAGAATTTGAGATAACGTTTACTGCTCCACCCAGTGCATCGGATCCGTACTGAACGCTTGCGGCACCGCGAACGACCTCAATACGCTCGGAGGTAAAGGGATCTACATTTGGCCCGTGCCGGACCCCGTACTGCTGATAATCCATGGCTACCCCGTCATCCAGTACGCGCACCTGGCTGCCGCTAAGCCCGCGGATAACCGGCTTGCCTACCTGGGAACCGGTTGATATGGAAGAAACCCCGGCCAGTTCGTCGAGTGAGGAACCCAGCGAAGTCTGCTGTTTGGAAAACTTGGCATCACCAGAAAGTACATCAACATCGGCAGGCGTGGTGAGCGGGTCAGACGCATAGGGCGTACCGGTCACCGTTATGGTTTCACTCTGTATGAGCCTGGGCTCGAGTGTGACATCAAGGGTTGTGGTTTGATTGGCTTCAATAGTAACTTCACGGTTTACGCTCTGGTAGCCGATAAAAGAGAAAGTAAGTACATAGGTGCCCGCTCGGATATTCTCAATGCGGTAGGAGCCGTCAGCTTTGGAAACCGTACCGCGGTTTAACTGTGGGAAAGCGATATTAACTCCGGGCATCGCCTCTCCGGCCTCATTGCTAACCGTTCCCTGAACAGCACCTTGTCGAAGTTCTTTATTTTTATCGTTTGCGTTGGCTCCAAATGGGTTAAAAGTGTATGCGACAAATAATAGGAGTCCAAAAAGTATAGGCAGTGATTTATTCATTTCCGATATCAATATAAAATGAAAAATTATT
This sequence comes from Halalkalibaculum sp., assembly GCA_035269475.1. Classification (GTDB taxonomy): domain Bacteria; phylum Bacteroidota; class Rhodothermia; order Balneolales; family Balneolaceae; genus Halalkalibaculum. Next base: position 2,658 of record DATFJD010000329.1, on the reverse strand, counting down.
TAGATACGGGGTGCCTGTTAAAGCGGGGGTGATTTGTTTGAGACTGAAGCCGGGCTAAAGTCGGTTTCAGCCTCTATGGAAATGAATTGGCCGGCTTTACCTAAGCTTGTTGATATGATCCGGCTGTCAACAAACGATTGAATCCCGGCCGTAAGTTGCTGACAGGCAAAACAAACCGGCACCTCCTTTTCTATGTGATGGGGGATATCGCCCTCATCTGAGTCTGAAAAAACAGACAGGGTGTGAAAGTGAAAAGTAGACAGGTTCAGGCATAGCCCGACCAGCAAAATAGTAATCATCTCTTTTTTGCCGGTCACAAAGTGCAAAATATACAGTTTAGTTATTTGTCACTATTCAGTTATTGTTAAAAGTAAACCCGATACAGCAGAGAAACATTTCGCCCCGGTTCTGGCATCAGCTCTTTTATTCGGGAAAGGTGGTTGGAATAGCTTTCATTAAGAAGATTATCGGCTCTTAATGAAAAAGTATGCAGCAGGTTCCCGTATTGGAACCTATACTGTCCAAAGATGCCTAGGACCATGTATCCGTCGGTGGGTTCTTCAAAGTCACCGGTTCGTGTCTGTTTCGCGGCGGCCAGCAAACGTGAGCCGATTTGCATGCTTCCGGTTGAGTAGGTCAGGTTTAAACTTCCCTTAAAAGGGGGAATCATAGGCAGCGGCTGAACATCTCCTGTTTGTCCGCCTGCCTGCTGTTCCTGCGCGGTTATTTCACGTTCACCGTGTGTATAATTCATGCTCCCGGAAACAGCAAGCCTGGCGCTGAGAGCCAGTTCAGCTGAAAACTCAAGGCCATAAAGAAGGGCATCAGCGCCAAAGAACTGATATTCATTAAGCGTGGGGAACCGAAGGCTTGGACGCCCGGTGTTCCGGGGATAGATATAATTAGAGAAATCATTATGGTAGCCGGTAAGTTCTGCCTGAACCAGTGTGCCCTTGTAGCGCAAGAAGAGTTCCTTTCCCAATCCACGTTCCGGTTTTAGGTCAGGGTTGCCTATTTCGTAGGAATAGGAAGCTAGGTGCGGCCCTTCGGAATAGAGTTCTTCCTGCGAAGGGGCACGGTATGAATGCATCAGGGAGGCACCGGTATAAAAGCCGGAGCCAAAGTCATAAACAACTGCAATGGAACTTGAAATTCCGGCAAAGGAACGTTCCCGAATATTTCCAATCCTTGAATCTGGGTCTTCTTGCAAAGGCACTGTATTAACCACTTCGGCACGTCCGCCCACTTCCATATGGAAGGGCCCGAAATCTTTTTCTTCAATGAGGTAAGCCGCCAGGCTGTAGGAGTCAGAGTCGGGAGTGTTGGCCCCTTGAACGGCGTAGTTTTTGGCTTCCCCCCATATGCCTACGGTTCCTTTTTGCAGGATACCCTTTTTACCGTGACGGGCATTTATATTGGCGTTGGATGTTAAAACCCCATACTCGGTACCTATTGCACCGCCGGGTTCGATTTCCCGGTGAAAATAATTTTTATAGGAATAGCCAACATCGACGGCCCGGAAAAAGGAATTTTCAAAAAAGATCTCTGATTTTCCGTCAAACTGGAATTTCTGCATTTCAATGTCCACTCCATTGGCATGCCCGCCTTCCGGATCAGGCGGAATTCCATAATTATTGAAGTACATGCTGAAGGCACCGCCGGCATAGCCCCAGGGACGTATATAACTGAGCCCCAAGGCATTGTTGGTAGAGAGTATACCCGAATTATCCAGTTCGCCTTCCGGGGTTTGCAGGTTCTGACCGGTACGCAGGTTTCCATCTGCTTTCAAGGCAAATGAGCCAATGGGAAGCCCGGCTTGAAGGGCGGAAGTGCCTCCGCTATTGACGGATTCTCCCTGTATGCTGGCGGTTCCGTGCAGGTGGTCGGGCATAGAGGTGGCAATTTGATTTCTAACTACGTTTACCACTCCGCCAATGGCGTTCCCGCCGTACTTCAATGCAGCAGGTCCGCGTGCAATTTCAATTTTTTCTGCAGCTATCGGGTCTACTGTGACGGCATGATCTGCCGATTGTGATGAGACATCACCGGTTCGAGCTCCATCCTGCAGTATAAGCACCCGTTCTCCGCCCAGCCCGCGTATAACCGGCCTTGCCGGTGCGGAGCCCATGGTACGCGAGTCAAGCCCGGGAAGGTCTTCCAGCGTTTCCGCAAGCGTGCCGCTGAGATCGCGGCGCAGGTTGTTGCCGGATATACTTTTTGAAACATGTTCCAGTTCAGAGCCCACGCTGAAATCTTCATCTCCCGTAACCACTATGGCATCACCGCTGAGTACGGATGGCGTAAGCCTGATTTCAATATTCAGGGTATCATTTTGCGGCACCTTAATTTGTACTGAAGCAGGACGGTAACCGATACGGGATGCGGAGAGGGTATAGGTGCCCGCCGGCACATTGACAAATTCAAAATGCCCGTCGGTATGGGCAACGGCCGTCCGGTTCAATTCTTGTAGATACAGGTATACAAAGCCCAAAGTTTGTCCGGTTTCCCGGTCATAGCTCACTCCCTGTATAACAGAGCTTTTGCTGTCGTCAGCCCGGGACGGGATAACTGCAGCTATTAATAAAAATAACAGGATCAGGTATTTATGCATGAATATAAAGCAGGGAAGAAACACGAAGCTCCTTCCCTGAATGTGAG
>DATFJD010000328.1:0-2916 GCA_035269475.1 Halalkalibaculum sp. | reverse complement strand
GCATGCGAATTATGAGTCCTATACTATATCTCTGGGGGCAAAATTATCCCGAAACGAGCCACGCATTACCCAGCTTGAGGAAGAAGTAGAGTTTACCGTTGACGGGCTGGTTCTTATTGACGGAGACCAGGTTTCGGACACTCATTCTGTTATGGATCACCGGTTTTCTCATTGTGAGAGCCACCAGCTTCATAAATGCGTGATTAACGGCAAGGCCCACTCCGTATTTAACGGCAAGATTTTTGTAAGAAAGGATGCTCAGAAGATTGACTCTTTCCAGGAGAACAGAAACCTTTTGCTTTCCCGCAAGGGCCTGGTCAATACCAAGCCTCAGCTCGAGATTTTTGCTGATGATGTAGTTTGTACCCACGGTGCAACAGTAGGCCAGCTGGAAGAAGATGAGGTATTTTACCTCAAAAGCCGTGGGCTTGATGAAAAACAGGCGAAAGAACTTCTTGTTTACGCTTTCGCACTGGAAACGATTGAGAATATAACGGTTGATTCCGTACAGAAACTGCTCGTTGATGAACTGCATAAGTTTACTAATCGTGAATTAGACTACGAGCTAATAGCCAAGTAAATGCCGGATACCTTAAACACCATATCGGAAAAGAAAGTCGATTTTGACTCCATCCGCAAGGATTTCCCGGTTCTCCAAAGAACCGTCAATGGGAATCCGCTGGTGTATCTCGATAATGCGGCATCAAGCCAGATGCCGGATCAGGTTGCTGATCGCATCGATCAATACCACAGGCACGAGCATGCCAACGTACACCGGGGCATACACACGCTCAGTCAGGAAGGTACTGACTTTTATGAAGCTACCCGTGAAAAAACGCGTGAGCTTATTAACGCGAAGGAAAAGCGGGAAATAATTTATACCAGCGGTGCAACCGATTCCATTAATGTTGTCGCAAGCAGCTTTGGCAAAACTTTTATCGAAGAGGGAGATGAAATAATACTCTCCGAAATAGAACATCATGCCAATATTGTTCCCTGGCAGATGATTGCAAAGGAAAAAGGCGCCCGGATTCGGGTTATTCCGGTCAATGACAACGGTGAGCTGATATGGGATGAATATCTGAACCTGCTGAATGAACATACGGCAATTGTAGCTGTAGGCCATGTTTCCAACGCACTTGGTACCGTCCACCCGGTTAAGAAAATGATAGCCGAGGCGCATAAGCATAACATACCGGTATTGATAGACGGTGCGCAGGCTGTTCCACATAGTGCGGTAGATGTTCAGGATCTTGATGCTGACTTCTATGCCTTTTCATCGCATAAGATGTGCGGGCCTACCGGCTTTGGCATTCTCTATGGAAAAGAAAAGTACCTGGAAGAAATGCCACCTTACCGCGGCGGCGGCGATATGATCGATAAGGTTACTTTTGAGGAAACTACATACAATGTTCTGCCTCACAAATTTGAGGCGGGTACGCCTCCAATTGCTGCAGGTATTGGTTTTGGCGCTGCTATTGACTACTTGGATAAAATCGGCATGGAGGCCATCGCAAACAGGGAGCATGAGTTACTCGAATATGCTACTAATGAATTACTGAATATCGAAGGCCTTAGAATTGTGGGTACCGCAGAAGACAAAGCTTCGGTGATTTCATTTGTCTTCGATGATATTCATGCAACAGATATCGGAACCATTCTTGACCAGCAGGGAATAGCCATACGAACAGGCCATCATTGCGCACAGCCGACCATGAAAAGATTTGGGGTACCCGGCACGGCACGAGCCTCGATATCATTCTATAACAATGAAGATGATATTGATCGATTGGTAGAAGGGGTAAGGGAGGCTAAAAAGTTTTTCTAGCGTACCGGTTGTTCAATGAACGATTCCCGGGCTAGCGATGCCGGGTGACAAGGCAGCCGGCAAATAGGTTCTCAGGTTTACTGGATACTATTATTTATTTATATTCGTTCTAAACAAAGGAAATTAAAGAACACAGATAATCAACAGATACTATGCCTAAGATTAAAGAAATAGAGCGGACGCCGAATCCCGATGCCATGAGGTTTGTACTGGGCGAACCGCTTACAAACGGCGTTACCAAATCATTTGAAAATGCCGGTGAAGCCGGAGATGATGAACTTGCCTCGGCTTTGTTCGCCATCGATAACGTGATTAACGTCTATTATGTAGATAAATATGTCACGGTGACCCAGGATGGCGAAGCGGTCTGGTCCGAGCTATTGAGACAATTGGCACCACCGATCAGGGAGGCAAATCCCCAAACAGACGCCATGGAAGATGATGAAGTGCATGCAACCAAAGAGGTGCAGGAGTCTGATGATCCCCGCCTGATTGAAATTAACAAGATGCTTGATGAACAAGTACGCCCATATCTGCTGGCAGATGGAGGAGGCCTTAAAATATTAGGCCTTGATGGTAATCGTCTTAAAGTACACTACCAGGGAGCATGCGGTACCTGTCCGACGGCTACTTCAGGTACACTTTACGCTATTGAAAGCATGGTTAAAAGAGTAGATCCCGAGATACAGGTAGTATCTGTATAATAAAACAAGCAAGTCAGAATATTCATGTCCATTACCATTAGTGACAGAGCTGCTCAAAGAATTAATGAAATCAGGGAAGAGAAACATCTTCCTGACGATTCCAAGTTACGGGTTGGCGTGGTTAGTGGAGGTTGCTCAGGATTGACCTATGAGCTTGATTTTGATGATAATGACCCTGATGAATCAGATAACGATCAACTCTTTGAAGATAATGGCATTAAATTGATCGTTGATATGAGAAGCTTCTTGTATCTGTCTGGAACCGAGCTCGACTATACCGAAGGCTTGCAAGGAGAAGGTTTTCATTTTCAGAATCCCAATGCATCCCGCACCTGTTCTTGCGGAGAGTCATTTTCAGTATAGACATTATGGCTACACAAGAAG
>DATFJD010000327.1:0-2778 GCA_035269475.1 Halalkalibaculum sp. | reverse complement strand
TCTCTTCAATAAATTTTTGGGTTCTCTCCTTCAGCTGGTAGTTGAGCTCTTGCTCTTCGACATCCGAGCCAACATCTCCCATATGATGTGCTACGGAAGAGTAGTCAGCATCATCGGCTTCATTTAAATTGGTGATGTTGCTGTCGATGGCTTCAAGCTCCTTCTCTGCGGCATTTCTTTTTTCCAGAAGCAGGCTTTTAAAATATTCAAGTTCCTGGTTGTCAAGGGGAGTTTTCCGGTTATTTAATTCTTCCATAAGTACCTCGGTATTTTTAAACCATGATAATAAGTAATCTGCCAGCTTGACTATAGTAGATATGCCCCTAATGGATGTAGTGAAATGACTTACATAGGCATTCATGGTTTCCGGTGAACAAGATTCAAGAAGGAAGAGTGGATAATTCTGCCAAAAACTGACAGGATACGAATAAGCAACAATGAGAAGTGACTTTCTACAACATTTTAAGGGTAATAATAAATTGAATGAGCCTGATTACCTGGTGTGATTTTTAGCTCTATACCGCATATAGATTAGCAGGATAATGAAGCCAATTACCAGAGTGATAAACAGGCTGCCGGTTACTCTATAAAGAATATCTCCAACAATAAAGCAGCTAAAAATAAAGAAAACCAGTCCCAAAAGTTTCCCAAAGCTTTTCATAGGCTAAATATCACCGTCAATGAAGTTTCAAGAAGTTTCATTCAGATAACTAAATAATTTCGATAAAGTAAAGTTCATTAATAACTATTCTTCTAAACAACTCACTTATTCACTAACTCACCAAGTCCCCAACTCAATAAATCAATAAATCAGTCCCTCAATCCCTCAGTCTCTGCCTTTGTATTCAAGCACCAATAAAGTGATGTCATCCGACTGGTGTGCCTTATTCATAAATTTTAATGTGTCAACGATGATGCCTCGCAGTAGTTTCCCGTCACTGTCTTTGCTGTGAGTGCGCAGGTATTGCTCTACGCGTTCATCTTCATATAGCTCGTCATTTTCATTCATTGCCTCAGTAAGCCCGTCGGTGTATAAAAATATTTTATCACCCGGATTAAGCTGTATCTCTTTGGTCTGGAATTGAATAGGCTCAATTTTCCCGAGAAGCAGTCCCTCGGTATTTTCTACCTGTACAACGGAACCGTCTTCTTTTACATGATAGGGGAGATTGTGGCCGCCATTGCAATATTTAACGTGGCCCGTTTCCGTGTTCAAGACACCGTAAAAAACGGTTACGAACGTAGTGAGGTCGCTTTCCGGAATCAGCATGCTATTGACTGTTTGCAGGCATTCAGCCGGGTCGTGAAGCTGTGATGCAATGGCTTTAAGCATGGTTCGCGACACAGCCATATAGATAGATGCGGGCACTCCCTTGCCGGATACATCGCCTATGACAAAACCGAGATGCTTCTCATCAATAAAAAAGTAATCGTAAAAATCGCCCCCTACTTCTTTGGCCGTATGCATTTCCGCATAGATCTCAAATTCTTTGCGATCGGGGAATGCCGGGAAATCCTGGGGGAGAATCTTTTGCTGAATGCGAGAAGCGGTATCCAGGTCCTGCTGAACGGCGCTGAGCAGGTTTTTTTGCTTTAAATTATCCCGCATGTATCTAATTTCCTTCAGCCCTCTCTCTATAGTCGTTTCCAGGTCGGTGAAATCAATAGGTTTGGTTACAAAATCAAATGCGCCGCGATTCATAGCCGTGCGGATATTCTCCATGTCTCCGTATGCAGAGACAATGACCGTCTTTAAAGCGGCTTCCTCCACTTCCTGCAGTCTCTGAAGCAGGGTCAGTCCATCCATTTTAGGCATGTTTATGTCCGACAGTATCAGCGAGATATCCTTGGTGTCATTTAGCACGGTTAGAGCTTCCATACCGTTTTCGGCGAAATAGAACTCGTAATCGTCGTTATGAATCTTTTTACGAAATTTTTGAAGAATGAGCATCTGAAGATCAGGCTCATCATCTACTACCATTATTTTATGCGTTCTCATAATCTGACCTAATTGCTAATTTTTATCTTTATTTTTGGCATACTCTTTTTGCACTTCTTCTTTCAGAGTTTCAAAATTAATCGGTTTCGTAAAAAACTCTTTGGCCCCCGAGTCAATAGCCCGGTTATAGTTTTCGGAGTCCCCGTAAGCGGATATCATGCTCACCTTGATTTCAGGGTAATTCTTTTTTACATGCTGCAGCAGGTCTATGCCAGACATGCCCGGCATGTTGATATCTGAGAAGATGTACATGACATCAGGCGGTGTTTTGGTTTCCAGAACTTCAAGAGCCTCTTCGCCCGAGAAAGCAAAAAGAAGTTCCAATTGCTTATTCCTGATTTCCTTTCGGAACTTTTGCCGAAACAGCATTTCGACATCTTTTTCGTCGTCCACTACTAAAAATTTCATAATGATGTGATTTATGTTGGTATGTTAATGATAAATTTGGTGAAGATTCCTATTTGGCTTTCGATATCTAGAGTACCGCCGTGTGCTTTTATAATATCACTGCTGATGGATAAGCCAAGGCCGGTGCCTTCTGTACCTTTCTTGGTCGTAAAAAACGGCTGCAGTATCTTGTCTTTCATCTCCTCGGGAATACCCGGTCCGTTATCTTCAATTTCAATAGTGATGGTGTTGCCTTCTGCTTTGGTTCGTACCATGAGTTTTGGCAAGTATTCTTCTGCCGTTTCACGTTTGCCCTTTGCCTTTTCCCTCATTGCATCAAAGGCATTATTAAATAAATTGATAAAGACACGGCTCATTTCTTCGGGATTGAC
>DATFJD010000326.1:0-15845 GCA_035269475.1 Halalkalibaculum sp. | reverse complement strand
CCCGGTACCGTAACACCACGCCGATACGTCGGTCCCATCCTAGGCTAATCAACTTGACTTTTCTCGGTATTCCTTTAACTTGATTATAAACCATTCAATCGGGCTCATTATGAAATACCAGGTTCTGTTTACAATTTTCTTTTTTTTACTATTCACAAAAACAGGATTTGCCCAGAACGCTCAGCCGGCAACAATTAATCATACTGTAGTTCCTGTTATTACCGATAGCTCCGATTTAACTATGCAGGTGACAATAGGTAATTTTGAAGGCAATAGGTTAATAGATGAGGTAATCTATTTTGGAATGCCAATTTTAAATCCAAGAAGTGTAGATGCAAAAATGAGATACTGGTGGCCCTCAACGGATTATAATTATAACATGCCGAATGCCTATCCCAATAAGAGAAATCCTTTTCGGTTTAAGTATCCTAAACAGGACAACTGAAACCTGTCTCTTTATTCATTTACTCCATACCTAACTTGATCAAAAGCCGGTGTGTTCTATGATCAGTAACTTTTTTCGCGGATGTTTTGAAATTTGGTCCCTTTATCCGCTAAATACCTTACACGGATTATATTATTAACATCATCGGTTAACGGAGTTATTTTCCCTTCACCATTCAGGAAGAGGCTTTATAGAAAAGTACCAAGCTGACGCAGAGAACCAGGACACCTATCCAAAATACATACCTGCTGTCAATCCAGCTTGTTTTATTGAAGCGGTGATTCACAAAGGCATACATAAAAAAACCAACCGACATGCCAAGAATAAGAGCAGCAATGGTCATGATGTAGCTGAAAGATTTAAGGTTTTCGACACCCGCGGTGCCCTGAATTATAGTTCTTCCCACGCTTTTCAAGCACTAATCTAATATTTTTTTATCTCAATAGAGAAGGCTTCTGCAGGATTTTCTACCGTTATCCGTGCAATTTCCCTGTCGGCGTACCCCGCCGCTTTTAGCATCGGGATAAAACTGTTCATGAGAACATCCATGGGCCTCTTGTCGGTATCTTCCGGAGGGTAGCTGCTGCCGTCATGAGAGAGCATCACCCGGTCCAGCAAACCCGCCTCCCTAAAGGCGTTCAGGTGCCGGAGATGACGCATGAGTGTGCTATTGCTGCTTCGCCTGTCATTGAGGTAGTTCGGGGTTCGCAGCCCGTCAAGAGATATCCACGCACCTCGTTTTGCTGCTTCAATCAATGCATCGGAAGATTCCATATTCTGCGCATGTACCCAAACCCACGCCTCCGGGCTAACGCCCTCTTCCCTGAGAATTTCAAGTTGCCGGTTGGCAGCCCCCGGATTGGCAGAGGTATGTATCTGGAGCAGCAGGCCGGTCTCGAGATGGGTAAGTGCTGCTGCACGAACCAGTTTGGCATCAATATCGGATAACGGGCCTTCATCTACTCCGCTTTTGAGAAAACCTGGTTTTACACCTGTACCCTGTATGCCTGTCTCAAATTCTTCTATCCATCGTTCGGCAAGTGTCTCAGCAGATTCCTCATAGGCGTAATCCGGAACATACTGATCACCGGCCGCCCCGTAAATTCCCGTGCTTGTAAGTATTTGCACTTCGGATTGCCCTGATATTTCTTGAAGAAGATCGGCATTTCTGCCCAGATATGCGGCGCTGCAGTCTACGATTGTATCACAACCCAGCGATTTTAGATATTTCAGGTAGGGAACTACCTCTTTGAGGACGCGGGCATTGTCGTATGAAGCAGGTTCTTGTGCTTTGGTGCCGAATATGGAGAGAATATGCTCATGAATCAGGGTAAAACCTAAGCTGTTACTGTCAATCGAACCGGTGACGGTATATATCCGGCCGGATTTTGTACCCTTTGAGAGAGCATTGAATAGAGGCGGTGATGCAGCCAGTAAAGCCGCTTTTGAGGTATAATTCAGGAATGTTCTTCTATTCATTTTGAATCCGGGTTAATGAATTTGAATTTAATACCTGTAATTAATCAGGCGGTCAGGTGATAGTCAAATGAGCCGGCATGAAATTGATAAATAAATCCCGAATGACCGCTGAGTACCTGCGCCACTGCAGGGCGGATGGCTAAGGCGATAAGGCTAGGTCAAGGGGTAAGGCAGTCAAGAGTAAGAAGAAATTCACCTCTTACTCGTCGATCCGCTCTGCGGTCGATGATGCTCCGGACGCCCAGCGTCCATTCCAATTAAGAAAGATTCAATTGCTTCAACATGGTGACTGTGTCCCGCTTGTACTTGTTGCAAATATTGGAATTTTTCACACTAATAGGATGCTCGCGCTATATTTATATAATGTTAAGTACATAAAAAAGCCTTCCTCCCGATTAGGGAAGAAGGCCTGTAATACGATTAAATACAGAATTTAGGCTGTCTTCATCATTTTCTTCAGCGTCACGCCGATCTCGGCAGGACTGTCTACAACCGTAACTCCTGCATCCCTAAGCGCTTTTTTCTTGGAATCGGCTCCGCCTTCACCACCGGAAATAATTGCACCGGCATGACCCATACGGCGTCCCGGAGGGGCCGTACTGCCTGCGATAAAGGCAACTACGGGTTTGGTAACATGCTCTTCGATATATGCGGCAGCTTCTTCTTCAGCGCTTCCGCCAATTTCTCCGATCAGTACGATAGCTTCTGTATCCGGATCTTCCTGAAAAAGCTTAACGGCATCGGTATGAGTGGTGCCAATAATCGGATCTCCTCCGATTCCAATAGCGGTACTTTGACCGAGGTTCTCTTTGGTAAGCTGATCGACCGCTTCATAAGTCAGGGTACCGGAACGTGAAATGAGTCCAACATTGCCGGGAGTGAATATGTTACCGGGCATAATTCCAATTTTGGCTTCCCCTGGGGTGATAACACCTGGACAGTTTGGCCCGATCAGCGTTGCCCCGTGGCTTTTAACGACTTGCTTGGCGGTTATCATGTCATTGACCGGGATGCCTTCGGTAATGCAAATGATAACGTCAATGCCGGCAAAAGCGGCTTCTGAAATGGCATCGCCTGCAAAAGCCGGTGGTACGAAAATAACCGAAGTATTGGCACCTTCTTGTTCAACAGCATCGGCTACGGTATTAAAAACCGGCAGTCCTAAATGTTTTTGGCCGCCCTTGCCGGGAGTTACACCGCCAACGACATTTGTACCGTATTCAATCATCTGCTCGGTATGAAAGCTTCCTTCGCTTCCGGTTATCCCTTGCACTACCAATCGAGTATCTTTTCCAACGAGAACGCTCATTTCGACAATTTTCTAGGTTAATTTTCTTGTTTTCTAAGTCGCTCGGAATATAGCCACATCAGCATGATTTGCCAAAGACGGATCGCAGATTGCCACTGATTTTTTTGATTGCACTGATGTCCCGGCCTGTGGCTGTAACTGTTTTAAAAGTAACGCCAAAAATCTGATTATAATTTAACACTCAAATAAGAGAAGCTATCATTCCGTCAACCGTCAACCTGCATCTTGAATCCTGCATCCTGCAACCTGAAATATAAGATGAATCTCTTCCTGAATTCTGTTATCATTTCATTGATATGAGTACCATGATTCCCGATGACAAAAAAGAAGAAGTACGCGAGGCGGCTGATATCGTTGAGGTGGTCGGAGACTACGTAAAACTAAAACGCTCTGGCCGCAGCTGGAAAGGGCTCTGTCCTTTTCATGATGAAAATACGCCTTCCTTTCATGTAACGCCCGATCTGGGTATCTACAAATGTTTCGGATGCGGAGAGTCGGGAGATGTATTTAACTTTGTGATGGACATGGAAGGGGTCGGTTTCGTGGAAGCTATGCGTTCGCTCGCCGATCGTTACGGCGTATCCCTACCCAAAGAGGAAGATCCCGAATTTGATGAAGAGCATCACCTCAGGGAAGGTATATATCATGCGCTGCGCTACGCCGGTGTATTTTTTCACCGTCACCTGATGGAGTCGGATGCCGCGGAAGACGCCCGTCAGTACCTGGCCAAGAGGGGTTACAATCATAAAATTATGAAAAAGTATGGCCTGGGCTATGCTCCTGATGACGGGGACAAGCTGTATCGCATGGCCATTGACTCCGGGTTGAACGAGCAATATTTGCTCGAAGCCGGACTTGCGAAGCCCAGCCAGCGGGGAGATGGCTTTTACGACACTTTTCGGGGGCGCCTTATGTTTCCCATTTTTAATCCCTCAGGCAAAGTGATAGCGTTTGCCGGACGGGTTTTGGGAAATGAGAAAACCGCAAAATATATAAACTCTCCCCAGACAAAAGTTTATAATAAAAGTGAAGTACTCTACGGGGTAAATTTTGCCAAGAATGAAATTCGTAAAACCGATGAAGTTATTCTGGTTGAGGGCTATACCGATGTAATCTCCCTTCAGCAAAATGATATCCTTAACGTGGCTGCATCGAGCGGTACTTCACTGACGCCCCAGCAGATGAAAATACTGCACCGCTACGGAGAGGTTATCACCATGATTTATGATTCCGACTCGGCCGGGCAGGCTGCCATGAAGCGGGGGATCAATATCGCCCTGGAAGAGGGCATGGATGTGAAGCTGCTGGAACTTCCGGAGGGGGAAGACCCGGATTCATTTATCCGGCAGTTTGGGAAAGAGTCGTTTTTGGATTTGAAAAAGGAGGAGGCGGAAGATTTTCTCTCTTATTTAATTCACAAAGCTCAGCGGGAGGGAAAGCTTGATGATCCTTCCCAGAAAAAAAAGGTTATCTCCGAAGCGCTTGAAAGCATTGCACATATGCCCGATAAGGTATCGAGAGAAACCTATGTGCAGCATCTTAACGGATTGGTTAAGGTGGGCGACCGCGCCCTGTTTGAGGAACTCGGGAAGATATTACAGGACCTGCAGCAACAAAAAGACCGGGCAAGACGGAGGCAGCAGCGTCAGGCAGAGCGGGATGCGCAGCAAGAGATGCAGGCTCCCGACCACCATACCCGGGCTTTTGACGACCAGATGAGCAACAGGCCGGTAAAACGCCAGCCGGAACCGACCAAGAAACGCCCGAATTACGAAAAAGAACTCATCCGCCTGATGCTGGTATACGGCAGGGATATGATTGATTATATAGGTTCTCTTTGCAACGGGCAGCAGTTTGAGGATGAAGATCTGCGGTCGTTCTATGAGGATATTATTGACAGGTTTAAGGAAGAAAAGCCGGTTACCGTTGAAGCTTATGCCGACCGTGAGCACCCCTTTCCTAAACTGGTAGGAGAAATCGTGCTCGAAGAACACACCGTCAGTGAACGCCACCATGAGAAAATAGGTATTCAGTACAAACGGGATAAGAATCCTTACCTGACCGCAAAAGGAGCTCTGAAAGCATTGAAAATCCATCACCTCGATCGCTTGCAGGTAGATTTATACGAGCGTTATAATAAAGCCGAAGGTGATGAGAAAAGGAATGTGATGAAAGCGATGAAAGAAGCCGGAAGGCAGCGAACTATGCTGCAGCAGTCACACCTGGATGAGCTTTTCCCGGATCCAGACTCCGAACATGCTAAAGAAGTGTCAGAGAAAGTTTTTCAGTACAAAATGAAACACGAAAAATAATTCCCCACCATTTTGAAAAGCTCTTTGCAATTGGGAACCTACGCCGGTATTAAAGTTCAGATTCACTGGACGTTCTGGCTTCTTATTGTGTGGATTGTACTTAGGGAGTTGTTTATGGGCAACTCTGTGGAGTCGATGTTATGGAGCAGTGCTTTTATCGGTCTTCTTTTTCTATGTGTGGTTTTTCATGAATTCGGACATGCCTTGACGGCGCGCAGGTTTGGTATTAATACCGAGAAAATCACGCTGTTGCCCATCGGCGGTGTTGCCAGCCTGGAAGATATGCCCGAAGACCCAAAGCAGGAATTCCTTGTAGCTATTGCAGGTCCCTTGGTAAATGTTGCCATTGCGCTGCTACTCTATCCGCTGGTTCCTCTTGAAAACTATATCAACCAGTCACCCGAAGAATTACAGCAGACCCTGAGTACCATCCAGGCCTCCAACATGCTTTTCTATCTGTTTTCAGCCAATGTCATGCTGGTATTATTTAACCTGCTTCCTGCATTCCCGATGGATGGCGGACGGGTGCTGCGAGCCCTGCTTTCCATGAAAATGAACCGGGTCATGGCTACTAAAATTGCCTCCGGTGTCGGGCAGTTTCTGGCAATGATTTTCTTTTTCATCGGCATCTTCTATAACCCCATACTGCTTCTGATAGCTATTTTTGTCTTTTTTGGCGCACAGGCAGAAAGCAGCATGATACAGCATATCGATCTGCTGGAAGGCTACAAAGTCAGGGATGCCATGATGACGGATATAACGATCGTTAAACCGGATGATACCTTGCAGGATATGGTGGATATCATTATTTCCGGCGCGGAAAAGAATTTTATTGTTGCTGATAACGAAATACTCGAGGGGGTGCTATACCAGGACGAACTGATCAGGAGCATTCAGAATCACCGAAGAGAAACCCCTGTTCGGGAGGTTATGTCTGAGAATTACGGTACGGTGGCCATAGATGAAGACCTTAACTCTATATTCAGGACAATACGCCGTCACAAACGATCTTTCTTCCCGGTACTCGACGGTGATAAAGTGGCCGGTTCCATTGACATGGAAAATATCAGTGAGTTTATCACCATTCAGGCAATGTCCGATTATTGAATCTCTTCCCACCTTCACTAAACTATCTATTTCTAAGATCACACAGTAATGGCTGATTATTCTAAAGAACTTGAAATTGCCAAAGAAGCTGCTCGTGAAGCTTCAAAGATCATCAACGGGTTCCGTGAGAGCCACGATTTCAAGATTAACTTTAAAGGGAAAAATGATCTGGTGACCGATGCTGACCTGGCTTCGGAAAAAAAGATCCTGAGTATTATCAGGGAGGCCTTTCCCCAAGACCAGATACTTGCGGAGGAAAGCTCAAATCAACAGGTTCTGCCTGAAAAAAGGACCTGGCTGGTTGATCCTATTGACGGCACTACCAACTTTGCTCACGGCTTTCCGGTTTTTTGTGTTTCTATTGCGCTATGGGAGAAGCAGGAAGCGCGCATGGGATTGGTACTGGAAGTCAATAAGGAGGAATGTTTTTATGCAGTTAAAGGCGAAGGTGCATTTTTAAATGGTGACCCAATTCGTGTTTCCTCAATTGATCAGCCCGAATATTCTATGATAGGTACCGGGTTCCCCTATAATGATCTCAGCCTGCTCCGGAATTACCTGAGGCTTTTCGAGTGGCTGCTGCACCGCACCCAGGGGGTACGAAGGCCCGGGGCTGCTTCTTACGACTTATGCTGCGTTGCTGCCGGAAGGTTCGACGGTTTCTATGAGTATTCGCTGAATCCTTGGGATGTAGGGGCGGCAAGCCTTATTGTACAGGAAGCCGGAGGAACGGTAACCGACTGGGAGGGAGGCAGCAACTGGCTCTTCGGAGAGCGTATAGTAGCCGGGAATAACCCTATCCACAAGTTTTTGATGAAGGCTATTGAAGAACATTTTTCAGAATCGGAGATCAAACGTGAAACGTGAAACGGCAGACGGGAAAAGGGCTTTTGGTTCAAAAAAGCTAGGACCTTAATACTAAGCATTCATAAATTCAGAATTCAGAATGATACTCCATAAGGTTTCTGCCCTTGAAACAAATCGTTTCTCGTTTCACCTTTCACGTCTCACGTTTCACGTTTGCCGTCTCACGTCTGCCATCTCACGTCTGCCTATCTCACCGGCTCCGTTTCGAAAAAAGCTCCGAAGGATTCCAGCGGTACCGGTCCGTTATAATATTTAAAGGGTTCCCCGTATGTTGCACCGATAAGGTGCCCGTAGTGGCGTGCCCGGGCTTCTATGCCTTCAAAAAAAGCGGTGCTTGATATATAGGTTTCCGGTTCATCCTCAGGATTGGAGACATTAAATTGTGTCTCAAATGCCAGGATAGCCTCTTTCTTGATTTCAAAAGTATCTGAAATATCAAACACAATATCCGGGACAAAAGGACGGTCTTGCATGTAGTGCAATATATGCGAGGGCCGCCACCTCTGTTGTGGCTTTCCTTCATTATCCTCCGTTTCTATTTTTGCCAGGCCGCTATAGAATAGGGCATCCAGGGCAAGCCGGGTTCCGTTGCCATGGTCGGGATGGCGATCTTCGGGTGCGCCGACCAGGCAGACATGGGGACGGTATTTTCTGACTGCATGAATAATTTTCTTTTGATAGGCCCGGCTGTTCTCCAGTTTAGTATCCGGGAGCCCAAGGTTTTCGCGTACCTTAAGGCCGATGATTTGGGAAGCCCGCTCTGATTCTTTCATGCGATCTTCGGGTGTGCCGCGGGTTCCCATTTCGCCTTTAGTGAAGTCGAGTACGCCCACTTTTTTGCCTTGTTTTGCCAGCTTGGCCAGCGTGCCCCCGCAGCAAAGTTCGGTATCATCGGGATGGGCGGCAAGGGCTAGTACATCTAATTTTTCCATAACTTAAGTTTATTAAATTCGGGTATAATATAGATGAATAAAAAAGCAGCTTAAAATAATTTAAATTGCAACGAATTAATAAGTTTACCGTAACATTAGCATTGAAAGAGCTAAACTCTATGCAATGTTCAATTTGCAGGGGCTCCGCGATTCGAATCAGGAGGTTTTTGATTAAGCTATTAACCAAATTACGGAACGCCTGGAATGCAAAAAACTATGTTGCAGGCTTAACCCGGTAGGATGGATAAAGAATGTCTAAAGTCACAAGATTTATAAACAGTACATGGGAAGGGTTTAAAATATCCCTGGGAGCCCTCGGTATTAATAAAACCCGGTCAATTCTAACTACCCTCTGTATTATCATCGGTATTGTGATGGTCACGCTGATGAACGCTATCAGCAACGGTATGGATGCCGAGTTTGATAAGAGCATGGCCATGATGGGGCAGAATGTGGTCTATGTTCAGAAACAGCCATGGGGCGGAGGCCCCGACTATAAATGGTGGGAATACCGTAACCGTCCGGAAATGAAACTCAGTTATGTTGAAGAAATTGAGTATGCCAGCCGTTTTGCCTCCTACGTATCCGCTTCGGCTCAGCGTGGCACGTCCATCCGTTTTGAAGATAAGAGTGCGGGAGGGGTCTTTCTTGCAGGGGTAACAGATGATTATTTAAATACGGCCGGAATCTCCATAGAGAGTGGCCGCATATTCACCTCCGAAGAGGTTCGAAGGGGGGCAAAGGTAGCGCTGCTTGGTGCTACCATAGCGGAGGAGCTGTTCGATCAACAGAATCCGCTGGGTAAAAATATCCGGGTAGGGGGACAAAAGTTCAGAGTGATCGGCATACTTGAGAAGCAGGGAAAATTTTTAGGCCTTGCTGATATGGATAGCCGGGCAATAGTACCCATCAACGCCTATGGGCAGATATTTGGCTTGCGAAGCGGAATTCAGATAGCGGTAAAATTTCCAAACGAGCAAGCTTTTGAGGAGGGGCAATACGAAATTGAGGGCATCATGCGGAGGGTTCGTAGGCTTGATGCTAAAGAGGATAATAACTTTGCTATCAACAAGCCACAGGCTTTTCAGGCGCAGCTGTCTTCTTTCAAAGCCGGCCTTTATGCTGTCGGGGGAGGGTTGACCGCCCTTTCCCTTTTGATTGGCGGCATAGGAGTCATGAACATCATGTTCGTATCGGTACGGGAGCGGACCAAAGAGATAGGCATACGAAAAGCGGTAGGTGCAAAATCCTGGGAAATCCTTTATCAGTTTCTCATAGAAGCGGTGGTAATGTGCCTGATGGGCGGCCTGGTCGGCCTCGTCATTTCCTACCCGCTCAGCCTGCTGATTAACCAGATCTTTATAGCTACCATCGATGTCAGTGTTGTAATTGCGGCCTTTATTCTTTGTTCCATTGTAGGCCTGGTTTTTGGATTTATTCCGGCATATAAAGCGGCGAAATCCGACCCCATTGAATCACTCAGATACGAATAACCATGAATTTGAAAGAGACATTTTCTCAGGCTTACGATTCGCTGCGGGCTAACAAGCTTCGCTCTTCGCTGACCCTGCTTGCCCTCGTCGTCGGGGTATTTTCCGTGATTGTTTCAACCACAGCTGTCGCAGTACTGGATAATTTTTTCCAGAATACTATGAGTATCATGGGTGGAGATGTAATTAATATTTCACGCACTCCCTCCGTGCAGATTGGGGATGGCGACCGTAGAAGCCTGAGAAACCGGCAGCGCATCACATTTGATACTGCGGAGGAGCTGCAGGAGCGCCTGAAACTTGCCAGGGGTATCAGTCCGGATGAAACTTTTGATTATACCAAGGTAATATACGGTGATGAAGAGACGGAACCGACGGTTCGCATAATCGGCAGTAATGAATACTACCTCGATAACAATGCCTATGAGCTGAGGGATGGCAGGAACCTGAATTCAGAAGACATCGAATATTCGCGGCCCTTTGCCATCCTGGGCCATGATATTCAGGAAGATCTGTTTCAGACCGAGTATCCTCTGGGGAAAAACATTCGCGTTGCCGGCCAACAATACCGGGTCATCGGCTTGCTGGATGAAAAGGGAAGTATTTTCGGGCAGTCTTTAGATAATATTGTGATTATTCCCTATACCACTGCCTTGAATATCTATGGCGGCAACCGGAATATTGATATACAAGCCAAAGCGCCCGCCATGGAGTATCTCGATGCTGCCATGGATGAGATAACAGGCGTTATGCGCGTCATCAGAAAAGTAGCTCCCGGCATGGAAAATGATTTTGAGATTGAAACCAATGACTCTCTTGCGGGAACCTTCGACCAGTTTACCTTTATTCTTTACGCAGTTGGATTCATTATCGGGGGCATTACCCTGTTCGGGGCGGGGATCGGCGTGATGAATATCATGCTTGTGTCGGTTACGGAGCGCACCCGTGAAATCGGCATACGCAAGGCGGTTGGAGCTACGCGGAAGGCCATTGTTTCCCAGTTTTTGATGGAAGCAATTTTTATATGCCAGCTGGGAGGGCTCATTGGAATTGCCTTGGGCATTCTAGCCGGAAACGGAATGGCCCTGTGGATTGAAACAGAACCGGTTATCCCGATCTGGGCAGTTACCATGGGCTTTTTCGGCATGTTGCTTATCGGGCTCGTTTTCGGAGTCTATCCTGCTTTCAAAGCAGCACAGCTCGATCCTATAGAGAGCCTCAGATATGAATAGCGTCACTGAACACCTCTCAACACCTCAAGTGCACCGGCTGTTTATTCCGAAACTCTATCATTGAGTTAAAGCCAACATTCTTGTACTATTCATGTATAACATAAAAACTGATGATATGGATGAAGAAATACTACAAAATCTGAACAAAAGGCTGGATAATGCACTCGATAGAGGCCGTAAGGCGGTTAATGACGAACACCTATCTGAGCGCATCGATGAACTTAAAGATCAGGCTGAATCGACGATACGGAAACACCCGCTCAAAAGTGTGGCTATAGGCCTGCTTGCGGGATATATTGTAGGAAAAATATTCAGCTCGGAAGAGTAGATACAACATATGTCCGAAAAAAATACAGATCAGCTGGGAAAACGATTCCGTACCATCACGGGAGATCTCAAGCTGTATATTGAAAAAAGAATCGAGCTGCTTTTGCTAAACATCGGCGAACAGTATTCGCAGTGGATGGCTGAATCTATTCAAAAGCTGACCGGAATCTTTCTGCTTTTTGGGGCTTTTGTATTTATTTTGGTGGCAATAGCGATTTATCTTGGCGAGCTACTGGGGCGGCCGGGACTGGGCTATGTTATTGTTTCGCTGCCCTTGTTTATTACCGGGCTGTTTTTCTTCTATCTAAAGCCTCGAAGCCTTGCTGAAAACCTGCAGCAGCATTTTGAATCGGAATTGATCAATGCATTGACACAGAATGGGGAAGGGAACGCTAAAAGTAATAAAGAACCTTTGAACCTGCCTGAAAGCACCGAAGAAAATATATCGTAATACCATGGCAAAAGATAAAATAGACCGATTGGAAGAAAAAAAGAAAGAACTGAAAGCCGAGCTTGAGAATATCCAGAATGAACTGGATCAATCAATAGACGGTGTCAGAAATGAGGTAAGTTCCAAGCTTGACCCGGTTGAATTTATTAAGAAGCATCCACTTGAAGTGGTAGGTGCCTCAGTACTTGCAGGTTTTTTGGCAGGACATTCCGGCAAGGATCGAAGAAAGCACAGGAGCTCTTCTGATGACGGTATAAGTTCTACGCTGTTGTATGAATTAAAGAGGCTGGCAACCAAAAAAGCCATCACTTTCGCCACTGACTATTTTGAAAAGTTTTTATCAGAGAAAAAAGAAGACATACTCACATCTGGCAACGGAAGTGTAAAAAAAGATTAAATTCACTGACAGGCCAACCTTTTACGCCAAAAAACTGTCTCTCTTTGTAACTTACTAATCTACTATTCGTGTAAGATTACGAATTTAGCCTAAAAATCATTAATCAACTTATTAGCTTTATGCAGAAAGGGATTCTATTACTCACCATTTTTCTGGGCATGACTTTATCGCTGCAGGCGCAAGAGGTCGAGAAAATTACGCTTCAGGAAGCCATAGAGATATCATTGGAAAATAACTACCAGCTCAAGCAGGCAAGGAATAACCTGGATCTTGCCGAGGAGCGGGAACTCAGTGCTAAAGGAGATTTTCTTCCCTCAATAAATGGAAGCCTGAATGCAGGCAGAAGGGAAGGTAGCCAATTTATTCCCGGTACCGATAATTTTGTTAATACAGTGAGCAAAAGCATCAGCGGCTCTGTTAATATGGGCCTTCCCATTTTTGCGGGTTTTGAAAATATCAACAACTTAAGGAGCAGCCAGTATAACAAGAGGTCAGAAGAGGAAAATTTACAGCGTGTCCGTGAAACAGTAATATTCCAGACAGCCAGCAACTACCTTCAGGTTATTCTGGATAAGGAACTTCTGGAGATAGACCGGGAAAACCTGGCGGCCTCGCAACAAACTCTCGAACAGGTGAAAGCCCAGGTTGAAGTAGGCTCGCGCCCGACTGTTGATTTATATAACCAGGAGGCCACCGTAGCTAATAACGAACTGCAGGTTGTCAACTCGGAAAATGCCCTGAATGCAAGTAAGCTCCAGCTAATCCGTCAATTGCAGGTCGATCCTCTTCAGCAATATGAGTTCTCGACGCCCGAGGTTAATCCTCAAAATGTAAATGCCCAGGATTATAATTTAAGGCAACTGGTCAATACCGCCATGGATAATAGGTCAGACCTGCGAAGTGACCAGCTTGGCATTCAATCACTGGAGCATCAACTCAGCGTGGCAAAGGCAAGCTTGTATCCCTCACTCAGTCTCAACGCACAAATATCCAGTGACTACAGTGATCGTATTGATTTTGATTTTTCGGATCAGTTTTACGATCAGAACGTTGTAAAGTTTATCGGACTGTCTTTAAACGTGCCCATATTTAACAATTTCAATCGACGCGCCAATATACAGTCGCAGATGGTGACCTATAAGAACGCGAAGCTTAATCTTGAGAACACGGAACTGCAGGTCGTGCAGGATGTAAACCAGGCCTATAATGACTACCAGTCTTACGTAAAGCAGCTGGAATCTTCTCGCAAAGCTCTGACGGCCGCTGAGAAAACTTACGAGACGCAGCAGGAGCGATACCAGGTAGGTGCGGGTACCTTAATTGAGCTGAGCGATGCAAATGCGCAGTTTGTACAGGCCCAGGCGAATACTACACAGGCCCTTTTCAGAGTAATATTTCAACAAAAATTGCTTGACTATTATATAGGAAGGCTGGATCAGGATATTGAGCTAAACTAATACTGGCTCAGAAAAATAAATCTTTAGGGATATGCCAACAAAAAAATCTTCACCCACAAAAAAACTTCTGTATATAGGCTTGGGCTTTGTGGTATTATTCGGGGGGCTGGCTGCACTGGCCGGAATCATGGGGTGGCTGGGTGGTGAAAATGAAGGTAAAACCGTAGAAACGGCGACTGCCAAGTTGAAAACCATCACCCAGCTTGTGTCAGCGTCCGGAAAAATTCAGCCGGAAGTAGAAGTGATACTGCGTCCGGAAGTATCGGGTGAAATTATTGACCTGCCGGTAAAGGAAGGAGACTATGTACGGAAAAATGATTTGCTCGTCCGTATCAAACCGGATATCTACCAGGCAAGAATAGACGAAATAAATGCCTCGCTGCTAACCCAAAAGGCCCGCATGGAGCAGGCCAGGGCAAGCCTGATTGAAGCAGAATCCAAATTTAATCAGCAATCAACTCTTTATGAGAAAAACCTGGCTTCCCAAGCCGAGTATATTCAGGCTAAAAGCAGCTATGAGGCACAGCAGGCTAACTTTAATGCGGCAAAGTACCAGATGCAGAGCATCGAAGCACAGCTGGATCAGGCCAAGGAGGAGCTACAGAAAACCATTATTCGATCTCCCCGCGACGGTACTATCAGTAAGCTCGCCGTTGAACAGGGCGAGCGCGTGTTGGGCCAGACACAGATGACCGGTACCGAACTGATGAGGATAGCTGACATGAATAATATGGAAGTCCAGGTACAGGTGAATGAAAACGATATCGTAATGGTGTCTCCCGGAGATACCACCAATATTGAGGCAGACTCCTATCCTGACAGGTTATTCAAGGGCATCGTCACCGAAATCGCGAATTCAGCAGAGGTAACCGGGCAGGGCACCAATGAGCAGGTAACAAATTATGAAGTGAAAATTCGTATAATTACCCCGCATAACCTTGCTATGGCAGGCAAGGAACTTGAAATGAAAGTAAGTGCTGAAAATCCGGAAGGATCCTTTTCTCCAAGTTTTAAACCGGGTATGTCTGCTACCGTAGATATTCAAACCGAAACCGCCTATAATGTAGTTTCTGTTCCCATACAGGCTGTAACCGTCCGTGATTTTGCAAAGGATAAATCAGAATCGGACTCCTCTGCTGTTGCTGAAAATAATGATTCCGAAGGCGGCGATGCTATCGTTCCGGAAGAGGATATTAGGAAAGTGGTATTTGTAGTGGAGGATGGGCAAGCAGTTCGACGAGAAGTTGAAACCGGAATCAGTGACAACACGCATATACAAATACTTTCGGGTGTTGATACCAATCAAGAAATTGTTATCGGCAGCTATCGAACCCTCTCCCGAGATTTAAATGACGGAGACAAAGTAAACGTCAACAATAACAGGCTACAACTACTTTCATCCGGGGAATGAGCGAATATGGCAAGACCAATAATTGAAATTAAAGACCTCAAGAAGATCTACCAGATGGGCAGCACCGAGGTAAGGGCCCTCAACGGTGTAACATTTGATGTGATGGAGAATGAATATATTGCCATTATGGGTCCGTCGGGCTCAGGTAAATCTACCCTCATGAACCTGATAGGCTGTCTGGATACCCCGACTTCCGGCACCTATATTTTAAATAACCAGGATGTAAGTGAGCTTGAAGATGCAGAGCTGGCAGAGGTGCGCAACCGGGAAATCGGATTTGTATTCCAGACCTTTAACCTGCTTCCGCGGACAGACTGCCTGTCAAACGTTGAACTTCCTCTCATCTATTCGGGAATAAAATCAGCTGAACGGCATGAACGCGCGGCAGATACCCTTACTCGCGTCGGTTTGGGAGATCGCATGGATCACAAGCCGAACGAACTTTCCGGTGGACAGCGACAACGCGTTGCCATTGCCCGCGCGCTGGTGAATAACCCTTCCATTTTACTGGCTGATGAGCCCACCGGGAACCTTGATACCAAAACGGGAGAAGAAATCATGAAACTCTTCGAAGAGCTCTACCGTGCCGGCAATACCATTTTGGTCGTTACCCACGAGGATGAAATTGC
>DATFJD010000325.1:0-10219 GCA_035269475.1 Halalkalibaculum sp. | reverse complement strand
GCGCTTAGCAGTACCGCTATTGTTCTGGGATTATTCAGCCAGCGCAATGAAACCGATACGCCTACCGGACAGCTGTCACTGGCCGTATTGATTTTCCAGGATTTGTCCATTGTTGTGATGGTATTGCTGGTTCCCATTTTGGCGGGTAAATCAGAATCGGCAATGGCAGTCATTGAAATTCTTGGCAAAGCGGCGCTTTTAATTTTCTTTGTCATTGTGCTGGCACGCCGTATCGTACCGTGGCTGCTTGAAAAGGTAGCAAAGACCAGGAAAAGAGAGCTTTTTCTGTTAACTATCGTCACTATTTGTTTTGGAACCGTAGCCTTAAGCAGTATGGCCAACGTGAGCCTTGCCCTGGGAGCCTTTCTGGCGGGATTGGTTGTTAGTGAAAGTGAATTCAGCGAACAAGCTCTAAGTGAAATACTTCCCCTTCGTACCATCTTTAATGCCGTATTCTTTGTCTCGGTGGGCATGCTGCTGGATCTTAGCTATGTGCTCGAATACCCTTTGATTCTGCTGGGCATTGCGGCCTTTGTGATTATCCTTAAGCTCCTGATAACTTCGGCAGGATTACTTACGCTGGGCTATCCCGTACAAATCGCAGCAGCATCGGCGCTGGCGCTGGCGCAAATCGGAGAGTTCTCTTTTGTTCTGGAGCGAGCAGGAAGATTGGCAGGTTTGTCGCCGGCAGGGATGGGGGATGTCGGATCCCAAATTTTTATTGCGGTTTCCGTTTTGCTGATGATTGTAACTCCCTTCCTGTTAAATGCAGGCCCCGGTTTCGGTACTATCCTTGCCCGAACACCGCTAAAAAGGTTTGGACAGGAGTCGGGCGGGATTCAAACAAAGGGGAAGAAGGCTTTTGAGGATCACGTAATTATTGTGGGCTACGGGCCGGCGGGCCGCCACCTGGTACAGGTTTTGAAAAAAACCGGTATTCCCTATGTAGTTGTTGAAATGAATCCGGAATCGGTCAAGGAAATGCAGGAAGAGGGCATTCCCGCGATCTATGGTGACGCGGGCCGGGAGCACATCCTTGAGCTGGCCGGGATAGCGAAAGCCAAGCTCTGTGTTATTGCGACCAATGCGCCTTCGGCGAGCCCCAGAATCATAAGCTTAGCCCGTCACAATAATCCCACGCTGCAAATTATAGTTCGGACTCGTTATCTTGACGAAGTAGACCGGCTTGAAGCGCTGGGTGCCGATAATGTGATACCCGAAGAGATGGAGACAACGGTTCGCATCTTCTCGGAGGTGCTTGGGGCCTATATGATTCCGAAGCCGGAGATCGATGAGCATATTCAGACACTCCGGGCTCATGATTATGAAATATTACGGGGCAGCGTTCAGGAGGCGCACTTGATGGTACTGCAAGGGCTTGACGAGGAGGGGCTGCACACCCGTGCGGTGGTTGTTCGGGAAGGGGCCCCGGCAGCCGGCAAAACGCTGCAGGAGCTAGAACTTCGGAAAAAGTACAATCTTACAGTGCTGACCGTGAAGCGCGGCGATAAAACATTCGGGAATCCCGCGGGCGATTACCGGGTGCTGCCCGGAGACCGGATGATTATGGTAGGCCTGGCAGACCGTTTTGCAGAAATTGCCGAGTTGTTTCGGACTCCTGCAAAAAGTTAGTCCAATACGTCTCTCCGTTTTCAAATTCCTTAACCTGATAAGTAGTCCAAGCAGCTAAGTTTAGTGGAATGCAGGTAGATTTAGCTGTTTTTAGATCGAATACCGGTTATTGAAACGTGCATTCTACATAATGCCTAATTTTTAAAATCCTTTATGTACAATAGGGCCATTAGCCCCTGGCTTCCTCTGAGGGAGCGTCTATGTCACCCGGGGTAAAGGAAAAAACACATAATCCCAAAGCTACCTTTAATCTCCAATTCACTATGGACCGGCGGGGCTTTTTAAATTCCAAATCAACGCCCAAACTTCGGCCGTTTGTTGCTTTTGTAATAAGATCGCCCTCAGGTTTACTGAGGTGACATCATAAAACCCGGGCCTAATGACTATTTTATTTAGATTTCTTTACCTCTTTCATATGCTTGAAAATCTTTTACAAATGTCGATCTGACCTTGGGTACGGATCAGATAATTGTATTAGTTCTTCTAAGCCTTTCAATAAATACTTCTCGAATAAAAGCAGATGCAAAATTATTTAACTAATTAGTTGCAGTCATCAACTATTGTTGCTTATATTCGCAAGCCTAATTTAAAACAGTTCCAGATACAACATGTCAACAGATCAGATTTCATACTGTGATACCCTCGGCTGCAGGATGGCCTATGTGGTGAAAGAAATTATCAGGATCCTAAAGAAAAGATTCCAGGAACAAGAGATTGAACTTACCATTGAGCAATTTTTTATTCTGAATATCCTGGACAATGAAGACGGTTTGATACTACAGGAGGTGGCTGAAATTGTGGATAGAGACAAATCAGCAGTACTCAGACATGTTGACGGCTTGGAAAGAAAACACTTTGTGACTCGTATGACCGATTCAAGCGACAAGCGCCGAAAGCTTCTACTGGTTACCAAGCGTGGCATGGAGGTCCTGAAGAAAGCCCGCGCCGTTGATGCTGAAATCGATAGAGCCATCGCCGGCCGGATACAGGATATTGAGGTCAAAGAGTTTGAAGCTGAAATATCCAACATTTATGATTTTCTTATCAACAAAGATAATTGACATAATCAACTATTGAGCTTCTCACTGATTATTTTAAATCCCAACAGTATTTACAAATGAATCATTACCATCAAAATTCATCCCAAATATTTTTATTTATACTGCTCATCTCTTTGCTGACGGTTTCGTGCGGCAACTCCGGACAGCAAGGCAATATGCAGCAGGGCCGGCAACAGGTTCAGAGCTATCCGGTACTGGAACTGCAACCACGGCCTATTGTACTTACCAGCAGTTATCCGGCGACACTCGAAGGGAAACAAACCGTTGAAATTCGCCCGCGCATTCCGGGATACATAACCGAGATGCATGTAGATGAAGGGGATCTGGTTACCGAAGGGCAGGTGCTATTCTCATTGAACAGCGAAGAGTTTGAACAGGAAGTTCGTTCTGCCCGTGCCAACGTACAGTCTGCAGAGGCCGGTGTAAGTACGGCAAAGGATGAGGTAGAGCGGCTGCAAAACCTGGTCGATAAAGATATTGTCAGTAACTACCAACTGCAGTCTGCAAAGAATGCTTTGAAATCCAATAAGGCTACCCTTGCCCAGGCACAAGCCAGGTTAAAAAATGCACAGGTAAATTTAGAGTATACAAAGGTTAAAAGTCCGGCAAGCGGCATTATCGGGACCATCCCCTATCGCATCGGGAGTTTGGTAAACAGCAATATCAGTCAGCCCCTGACAGTGGTTTCGGATATCTCGGAAGTCTATGCCTATTTCTCAATGAGCGAGCGAGAACTTCTGGAAATGGCTCAAAGTGTTTCCGACGAAGGAGGTAACATGACCATACAGCAGCGTGTGGCTGAGATGCCGAAGGTAAACCTGATTCTGGCTGATAACTCTACCTATGCCCATAAAGGGACTTTAAAGCTTGCCAGCGGGCTAATTAATACAGAAACAGGTTCGGCAACCTTCCGGGCCGAGTTTGCCAATCCGGGGCAAATACTAAGAAGCGGGGGTTCCGGGAAGGTACAATTACCTTTTGAACAGGAAGAGGCCATTGTTATTCCTAAAAAATCGACCTATGAAGTACAGGATAAACGATTTGTCTACAGCCTGAGTGACAGTAACACGGTGGAGAGCACGGCTGTATCCGTATTGCCTGTTTCCGCTAAACAGTTGTTTGTAGTAGAGCAAGGTTTAAATGCGGGCGACACTATTATCACAACAAGTACCGGTCAGCTGCAGGATGGAACTACTATCAAACCGCAACCGGTCAATTCCGACAGCCTTTATCAATCTTTAACGGTGCAGGATCAAAGTCAAGGAGCTGATCGGTAAAAGCCTGAAGCAAGACACTGGCATCATATCACGAATTTTTAAGATTTCAATTGCAATATAATGATAGAAAGATTTATTAAACGGCCGGTTTTATCAACGGTCATCTCCATTATCATCGTTATTCTAGGATTCCTGGGATATAACGCCCTGCCGGTTTCCCTGTATCCCGAAATTGCCCCGCCTACCATACAGGTTTCGGCAACCTACCCCGGTGCCAATGCCGAGACCGTACTTAACAGCGTGGTAGCCCCGCTTGAAGAACAGATAAACGGGGTTGAGGGCATGACCTATATAACTTCAACGGCGAGCAATAACGGACGAGCACAGATCCAGGTTTTCTTCGAGCTGGGAACCGACCCGGATATTGCAGCGGTAAATGTTCAGAACCGGGTAGCCCAGGCTTCCAGCTTATTGCCGCAGGAGGTAACCCAGACGGGAGTAACTACCCAGAAGCAGCAAACCAGCCGCCTGCTAATATTTACTTTATACAGTCCGGATGGCACCTATGATGGGACTTTTATCGAAAATTATGCTCGAATAAATTTATTACCTCAACTTCAGCGAATTAATGGGGTAGGTTCGGCAGAATCATTCGGAAATAGCGCTTATGCCATGCGCATTTGGATGAAGCCCGATAAGATGGCCTCATACAATCTAAGCCCTAATGATATTATTGCTGCGCTGAATGAGCAAAGCTTTGTGGCGGCACCCGGCGCCATTGGGGAAAATAGCGGCCAGGCCTTTGAATATACCCTGAAGTATAAAGGACGACTTTCTACTGTCCCCGAATACAATGACATTATAATCCGGGAGGATTCGGAAAGTGCTGATATGTTGCGGTTAAAAGATGTAGCAGAAGTAGAATTAGGCTCCCAATCGTACACCGTGAACAGAACCGTCAATGGCGGGCCCGGAGCAGGGATTTCCATTTCCAAGACGGCTAATGCCAATGCTCAGGAAGTTGTTGAAAGTGTAAAGGCCGAGCTTGAAGAAGCTTCGAAAACATTTCCTGAGGGCATCAAGTATACTACGGTGTTTGATGCCAACAGCTTCTTAACGGCATCTATTGACAAGTTGCTTACTACCTTTCTGGAAGCATTCTTGCTGGTATTTATCGTGGTATTTGTCTTTCTGCAGGACTGGCGCTCCACACTAATTCCGGCCATCGCAGTGCCGGTATCAATTATCGGTACCTTTTTCTTTCTTAACCTCTTTGGCTACAGCGTAAACCTGCTTACTCTCTTTGCCCTGGTGCTGGCCATCGGTATTGTGGTGGATGATGCCATTATTGTGGTAGAGATCATTCACGCCAAACTGGAGGAGGGGGCTGAATCCGGCACTCAGGCTGCGGTAGAAGGGATGGATGAAATCGCAGGAGCAATCGTATCTATTACCCTGGTGATGTCTGCCATATTTATACCGGTGACCTTTATCAGCGGTTCAACCGGGGTATTCTTTCAGCAATTCGGCATAACGCTTGCAACGGCTATTATTATATCGGCGGTCAATGCTTTAACATTGAGTCCCGCCCTCTGTGCTCTTGTGCTGAGACCGGAACAGAAACAGATTGGCGAGGAAAAATCTCTTACCGACCGGTTTTCCATCGCTTTTAACACGGCTTTTGAAGTAGGTAAATACCGATATAAAAAGGTACTCAGTTTTTTTACCCGCAAATCCTGGGCAGCGGTTGTAATTGTGATCGGAGCCATAGTACTATTTGGTTACCTGTTCCAAACCACCCCTTCAGGATTTGTTCCCGACGAAGACCAGGGAGTATTTTTTGCCGATATTAGTCTGCCCGCTTCAGCATCACTTGAACGAACCCAAGAAGTGTTAGATGAGGTTGACGGAGTTCTTGCCAATATGGATGTTATAGATTCTCGGCTTGCCATTTCCGGTTTCGGACTTATTAGTGGGTCGGGTAGTCAATATGGATTAATAGTTGGTAAACTAAAACACTGGGATCAGCGTGATCAAAGTGTTAATGATGTAATCAGTACACTGCAGCAAAAAACCTCGAAAATTAATGGAGCCAATTTTATATTCTTTTCTCCTCCGGTAATCTCGGGTTTCGGCAACACCAGCGGCTTTACGGTTAACTTACAGGATGTCTCCAGCGGATCGTTTGAGCAGCTGGCCGAGGCTAAACAAAAGCTGCAGCAAGCCCTGTTTCAGAGGCAAGAAATTCAGTACGCCAGCTCCTATTTTCAGACTGACTATCCCCAATATATGGTGAATGTGGATGTCGCCAAGGTTCAACGCGCCGGTATTTCGGTACGGTCTGTGATGAATGTAATGCAGGCCTATTACGGGGGATTATATATTTCAAATTTCAACCGATTTGGCAAGCTTTACAGGGTATATGTGCAAGCTGATCCCGAAGCCAGGGGCTCCAAAGAGAGCCTGCAGAATATTACTGTCAGGAACGGTCGTGGAGAAATGGCTCCAATCAGCTCATTTGTGGATCTTGAGCGTGTATATGGCCCCCAAAGCGTTTCACGCTTCAACCTATTCAATTCAGTACAGTTGACTGGAGCTACCAACCCCGGCTACAGTTCGGGTGATGCCATTGATGCTATTGAAGAGGTCTTTGAGGAGCAGTTTTCTGATGATTACAGTTATGCCTTTTCCGGTCTGACGCGAGAGGAGAGCAAGGCCAGCGGACAGGAACTAATCATTTTTGGCCTCTGCCTGCTATTTGTGTATTTCCTACTCAGTGCGCAGTATGAGAGTTACCTTATTCCCTGGGCCGTGATATTACCGCTTCCCATCGGTTTGGCCGGGTCTTTTATCTTTGCCAATTTGTTCGGTGTTGCCAATAATATCTACCTGCAGATTTCCTCCATCATGCTGATGGGCCTGTTGGCAAAAAATGCCATTCTGGTGGTAGAGTTTGCCCTGCAGCGCCGTAGAAACGAAGGTATGAGCATAGCAAAAGCGGCAATAAACGGTGCCGAGGCAAGACTTCGTCCCATTCTGATGACCTCTTTCGCCTTTATTGCCGGCTTGCTGCCCCTGGCTCTTGCTACCGGAATCAACGCCAATGCCAACCAGTCGATCGGAATCGGTACGGCAGGCGGTATGTTCATCGGTACCTTTATCGGGTTGCTGGTGATACCGACTCTTTTCATCCTCTTGCAAAAGCTACAGGAGAAAATATCCGGGCCGCCTGAATCGGTACTCAAGCAGCGAGGCGAAATCATCAGGCCGGACCAAATTAATAATTAGAGATCTATTACCTATTACTATGCCCTTTAAGTCAGTATCAAAAGTTTTAGCGGTCACCCTGTTGGCATTTGTCGTGTCTTCGTGCATAGCTACAAAATCTTATAAAAAGCCGCAGATCGATACCGAAGAGCTCTATCCTTTTGAGCAGGTAGAACTGGACAGCACAACCCTGGCTGATATGCCCTGGCAGGAAGTCTTTGAGGATCCGCGGCTGCGCAGCCTGATTGATGAAGCGTTACAAAACAACCTGAATCTGAAGGGTGCCATTCAGCAGATACGAATAGCGGAGGCCGATTTTTACCAGGGTAAAATGAGCCTGTTTCCAAGCCTGTCGGCCGGCGGAAGTGTTTCATACAGCGAACAGTCGGATAATAGCGTTAACTTTGGCGGCGG
Source organism: Halalkalibaculum sp. (assembly GCA_035269475.1). Lineage (GTDB taxonomy): Bacteria > Bacteroidota > Rhodothermia > Balneolales > Balneolaceae > Halalkalibaculum. The sequence goes on along the minus strand of DATFJD010000325.1, from coordinate 2,628 downwards.
ACTAGGGAATGTGAGCATTCCTGCCAGCGAGATGTATTCCCTCTCCTTAAATTCAAGCTGGGAGCTCGACGTTTGGGGTAAGCTGACCAGTTCTAAAAGGGCTAGTTTCTCCGCACTGCTTCAGACCGAAGCTACTCGTAGGGCCGTACAAACAAGACTCATTGCCCAGGTTGCTAACGCTTACTACCGGCTGCTGGCTCTGGACAGGCAGCTGGAAATAACCCGGCAAACGGTTGCGTATCGTCGCGAGGATGTACAGACGGTAAAAAGCCTCAAGGAAAGCGGCATTGTTACCGGAGTATCCGTGCAGCAAAGCATTGCCAACCGCCTGGCCGCAGAGATAACCCTGCAGGAGCTAAAGCAGCAGATTACCGAACAGGAACACGCTTTAAGCATACTACTGGGAAGAGCACCGGGTGCTATAAAGAGAAGCAGCCTGTCAGAGCAAAGTCCAATTGATTCACTCGCAACCGGTTTGCCGGCGCAGCTGCTCAGGAACCGTCCGGATATTGTGGCTGCCGAATATGCATTTCGAAGCGCTTTTGAACTTACCAACAATGCCCGTGCTCAATTTTACCCATCCTTCAGGCTCACAGCCCAAGGCGGGTATCAAAGCCTGCAAACTTCCGACCTGTTTCAGCCCGGTTCGGTGTTCTATAACCTGGTAGCCGGACTCACACAGCCTATTTTCAATAACGGACAGAACAAAGCGCAGCTCAAGCGAAGTAAAGCCCGCCAGGAGCAGGCCCTATTGCAGCTTAGGAGCTCCATTATTAATGCCAGCGGCGAAGTATCAAATGCACTGAGTCAGTTTACGAATACACGGCAAAAACTGGAGCTGAACAGGCAGCAGCTGGAGGCGCTTGAAAAAGCGGTAACGTATTCGCGTGAGCTCTTGCAGTACGGAGAGGCAAACTATACGGAGGTGCTTACGGCCCAGCAGAACTATCTATCAGCGCAGCTAAGCAATATAAACTATAAGCTGCAGCAGCTGACGGCGGGCGTTGATTTGTATAGAGCCCTGGGTGGCGGATGGGATAAAACGACCGGTAATGAAGAGGAACAGGCGCCGGGTGAAGAGCAAGAGTAATACTTTCTGAAATAATTCAGGTTACGGTTGAATCCATGAATACCCAAAAGCTAAGCGATATTAAATATTCTGTTTTAGATCTGGCTGTTGTTACCCAAGGGCAGACAGCGGGCGATGCTATAGGCAACAGCCGGGACCTGGCCCGGCATGTGGAAAAGCTGGGTTATACCCGCTTTTGGATGGCAGAGCATCACAATATGGAAAATATTGCCAGTTCTGCAACCTCTGTGCTGCTTGGCCATATGGCTGAAGCTACTCAAACGCTGCGCATAGGCTCAGGCGGCGTCATGCTGCCAAACCATTCTCCTTTAATTATTGCGGAACAATTCGGTACCCTTGCCACCATGTATCCGGGCCGCATCGATTTAGGGCTCGGCCGGGCACCCGGCACCGACCAGGCCACGGCACAAGCCATCCGTCCTGACCGGATGTCGGCCGTGCACGAATTCCCAAAGAATGTTCAAAAACTGCAGCAGTACTTTTCTAAAGAGGGCAGCGTTAATAATATCCGGGCATTTCCGGGCCGGGGTACGGAAGTACCTTTATGGATTTTGGGTTCCAGTACCGATAGCGCGAAGCTGGCTGCGGCACTGGGCCTGCCCTATGTCTTTGCCAGTCACTTTGCTCCCCAGCAGTTGATGTCAGCGCTAAAGATATACCATGAGAATTTCACCCCCTCCAAACAGCTGGACAAGCCTTATGTAATGACCTGCGTAAATGTAGTGGCTGCGGATAGCGATGAAAAAGCGGAGTGGCTCTCCACTTCTCTAAAGCAGATGTTTATGGGCGTGGTGACCGGTGAGCGCAAACCTATGCCGCCACCCGTGGATGATATGAGCAAGGTCTGGACTATGCGAGAGCGGGCGGCTGTTCAGCAGATGCTTTCCTGTTCCTTCATCGGCAGCAAGGAGAAAATCCGCAAAGAATTGCCGCAGTTTCTCGACAAAACCGCGGCGGATGAAATTATGGTTGCCACCTATATCTACGATCACGAAGAACGATTGACCTCACATCGGCTTTTTGCCGAGCTTATGAACGGAGATTGAGTATAGTCATTCTTTTTTCAACCTGAACTCGGGGTTAGAAAACTGTTAGATTGTTAAAACAGTTATATAAGAGCCATTTGATTATTAACCCCCAGGCTTAATCCGGGGATTAATGGGAGAATCCACAAATCTAAAACGGTAAGATTAAACCGATCTTTTGTCTGGTTGCTAAGTAATGTGTAGTCTGCCATGTATCGCTTTCGGAAAATCACGCTTAAGAGAGGTGAATCCTGCAAATACATTTTTTAGGATGAGGATCCCTTGTTTGTTGGCAATTTCCCAGCCTTTCTTTTAGGGAAGAATCCTTTCGATTCTCTTTGCCGGGTTGCAATCAAAAGAAATATTGGGAAGGTATTGATTTTACCGTGAGACAGACTTAAAGTTTGTTCTAATTGCTCAAGAAGGATTTAAGATCAGAAAAATATTTTAATTAAAACGCAGCATATAGCGCTGTGAACTTTTTCGGGTCGGTGTAAAATAGTATTTAAATTC
>DATFJD010000324.1:0-10605 GCA_035269475.1 Halalkalibaculum sp. | reverse complement strand
GAATATGGAAGGGGTTCAGGATGTTGAGTCTGACGACTATTTTGCATTTGGGGCTTTTAATATGTTCAAGCGCGAGGTATTCGAGAAAACGGAGGGCTTCTCATGGCTTCGGATGGAAATTGTGGATGATATGGGAGTGGGTAGAATGTTAAGAGATGCCGGCGCTCGGCAGGGCTTCTTTTTTGCCTTTGACCAGCTTGAGTTAGAATGGTACGGCTCCCTGAGAAATATGATTGACGGACTGGAGAAGAACGGGATTGCCGTGCTGGCGCACTATAGCTATTTGAGAGGCTTTGCTATTCCGGTGATATGGGCCATCATTTTCTTTGGACCGATTCTCGGTTTGTTTTCAAGTTTTCTTACAGTTCAGGCGGTATCTACAGCAGCGATTATTTCTACTGTGCCATTAAACATTGCTTCTGCGCGAAAATTGGAGAGGCCTGTCTCTACATTTCTGTTTTCACTTATAGGGGTCTGGATCATGAACTATGCTTTGATGCGCTCAACATATATGTGTGCCAAAAGAGGTGGGGTAGAATGGCGGGGTGTTACCTATTCTGTGGAAGAACTGCGTAAGCACCAGAGGGTCAGGTTTTGAACAGTACACGATGAGGGCCGCAGGTTTTATATTTGGGCGGGGCTATTGAGACTGGCTTGCCCTAATGTGATATTCCTCATTCCATTGATCGTAAGAAACTCTCAGCTCATTGGGGCGGCAGCAAACCTGGCAATCTTCAATATACTGCTGGTTAGAGCCCTGGGAGGGATCGACAAAGGTATGGTTGGTTTCTCCGCAATAGGCACACCGGTAAGTGGCCGGCTTTGTCTCGCCAATCATAATTAAAAGCCTTGAAATTGAGACAGGGGGAGAAATATAACTATTCGCTCCCCCGTCCGCTTTCTGTTAAAATATCACTGCCGGACTCTCAGCTTTAACCTGGTTCTCTTCACATTCAGGAGTAAATGAACCAATCGAGGCATTTGACTTATTAAACTTCAGGGTTACCGTAATACTTCCAAATGGCTGAACAACGGTTAGCTGATTGCCATTCACGGTTACATCAACTTCGATTGTGGCATTGGGATCGAAAGGATCCGTGAAGGTGTACTTGCTTCCGTTGACATCAAGGATTTCCTGGGAATCAATTTCATAGCAGTCGGGACCTTCATCGAACTCATCCCCCATGTAATCATAGGAGGTGACGGTAGTGGTAGTGATATTGACGTAATTAATATCTCCCTCGCTTGAATCCAGCTGCCAAAGGCCGAGGACAGAAGTGTTTTCGTCGTTATTATTGCTGTCTTTGCAGCCTTGTAATACAAGCAGGCTTAGCATCGTAACAGTTAAGATAGCTGATATTGAGAAACGCATAATTCCCTCTATAAATATAGTTTTTGTTGATAGGTTTTATTGTTTGGATGCTGTTTGAGGCGGGCTCATGCCTTCATTGGCAATATAAATGATACGAAGCCGGAGAGATTCAAGTCAATAGATCCTAAAAATAAATATGCACTTAAGGATGAGTGAGGCAGGGCTATTGCTATAGTTTTTAAAGGGTCTGTTTTAGCAGGAAAGATGTGTCATCATACCCACCCCGTCTCTCCGCCAAATGGCGGAGAGACACCCCTCCAGGGAGGGGACTTGCTCGAAGTTTAATTTTAGCACCTATTTTTAAGTGATGTATTTGTAATTTCGTTAATATCTGGAGGACATAGAAATTAAGTTATGGTGTAGTCCCCTCCCTGGAGGGGAAGGTTTCTGATTCATCAGAAACCGGGGTGGGTAAAGCAGGCTACCCCATTAACCTGATACCTAATTTTCTAACCCACAGCCTGCTTCTGCAGAAAGGTCTTGCTGAAGAAAAAGCCCGTCAGGGTGCTGAGTCCTCCTGCAATTCCACCTATTAATGCAGTTACCAGTATTACAAGTATTGGATCCGGAATGCTGAAAAGTTCGGCGATTCTGGCGGTGAGAATGCCGTCATTCCCTACATGGATAAACAGGCTTTGAAGCAGCCAAAGCAAGGCAATCCCGGTAAATCCATAAAGAAATGATCGACCGCCACTTTTTCCCAGCCATGCCCCCAGTACAAAACAGGGAATGGCAAGAGACCACCACGGGAGAAAGAGTCCCAGAATCCAGGCTAATAGTGCTATAAGTAGTACCGGTATCATAATAGTTTACTCAATGGTTAGAGAATAGGTTACGGAATCTGATTCAACAGTTTCATTTTTGATAAACCAAAGTGGGTAAAGCTCACCCGCATTCCAGTCATCAATCATGTTGTCATAAAAGGGAGATCCGGGGTTGCCCGATTGGCCGCCCGGATATAGGCCATAGGCTTTAATTTCCGGACCAAGCTCCACGACCATGCGCCATGATGGTCCATGGCTGCCGCGAATGGCGTTGACCGATTCAGCTCCTCCGCCGGTAAACAGGTCTTCTTTCCCAAAGCCGGGCAGCTGTGCCAGGTGACCGATATCTGTGTCGCTTACATTTCCCCACTGCCAGTTATCGCTCATGGTTCCATACTCTTCCTTCAGGTTATTCATTGCCCGGTAAAATGCACGGTTGATCAGCATCTCCAGGGTTTCTTTTTCATCGGTATGCATATTGTCATACCACGATAGCTCGGGCCGGTTAAGAACAAGATAGGCCACTTGGTCACGCTCCGGCCAGGACATTCCCGCTTCAACCGAATTATATTCATCGCTCCAGATTTCACGGTAGAGCGCATCCCACCAGTATTTGAAGATGGAAGGCGCTATTTCACTGCTGTCATTGTGGTAATTCCACTCCGCAAGAAGCCTTACTGATTCTTTACCTGTTCCGGACAGGGTATCGGTATCTAAGGTTTCGAGCATCATGGGCAACACTTTTGCCGCATGGTAGCTGTAATTATCCAGCTGCAGCTTCTGCATGTCTTCTCTAGTAATTTCATTCATGGCACCCAGCCGCTCGTTGATTCGCTTCCCTCTTTCAAAGGGGGCAAAATCGTCATCCAGGTAGTAAGGATAATCAGGTGCCGTAGGATCCTGGTTTGCAGAACTTACAAAGCCCCGTCCGGGGTTTTTCACAGATGGAATCTGTTCGAAAGGCACCCATCCCTGCCAGTCGTATAGGGGGTCGGAGCCGTCACTGATAAAACGGCCCTGGTTTTCCCACTTCAGAGGGTACTGCCCGGTAACGGTTAAGGCAATGTCTTTTTGATCGGCAAAGACCCAGTTTTGAGCAGGGCTCTTGAAGTCGCGGAGGGCGTTGCGGTAATCCTCATAGTTTTCTGCCCTGTTAATCTTTAAGAAGTAATTCACTTCGTTCGACTCTTCGTAGGCTATCCAACGCATGGCATGTAATTTTGGAATGCCCGAACGCATGCTTTCTCCAGAAAAATCTTGAACAACCGGCCCGTGGTGAGTATAGAAAACCGTGTCTGTGATGGTTTCACTGCCCTTGACCTTTATCTCTTCGATGCGTTTCTCTGTATCTCTCCATTCGCCGTCATAGCGGTACTCGGCCAGGGTGGAATCGCGAAACTCAATTTCGTACCAATCCCATACATCCGCTCCGACATTGGTCGTGCCCCAGGCAATATCTTCATTAAAACCGATGATTACGGATGGCGCTCCCGGAAGGGATACTCCCATTGCATTGACACTCGGGCTATGGAGCTGAAGCGTGTACCAAATAGAAGGAAGCGTCATGTTAAGGTGCGGATCGTTGGCCAGGATGGGATAGCCGCTTTTTGTTTTGCTGCCGCTCACCGCCCAGTTGTTACTGCCGTTCATAGGGTCGGGTTGAAATGGCTGGAGGTCCTGTGCTGTCGACGGCTGGAAATTACTGTTAGGCTTCTGTACTTCCAGCGGCTCGAAGTTCCAAGGGGTACCAGACGGAATGGTCGGATCATTCCAGGAGGGATCGAGATCCATGACCTCGCTAATAAAAGAATCGCCCAGGTAGGCCCGGGTATTGCTCATGCGCAAATCGCTGTTTCGCCCTGCCAGGGTGTAGGTCATGTTTTTGAAAAGCAATGCACTTCTAAGCGGGGTCCACTTGCCGGGTTCAAAGTTCATTATCTTGTATTCCAGCGGGTAGTCTTCGGGGCCCAGCTGCTTGATCCAGGCATTGACCCCGGCCGCATAAGCTTCGACGGCTTCTCTGGTGTTTTCGTTTTTATTGATCCCTTTCAGTGCCTGTTCCGCGGCAAAGCCCATGCCTATTCTGCGCTGGTACCGGTCGTAGGGCACGGTTCGCCGGCCTAGAAATTCTGAGAGCCTTCCGGCGGCGGCATAGGTTTGAAACTCCATCTGCCAGAGACGGTCGCGTGCGGTTACATACCCCTGCGCGAAGTAAAGGTCATGATCATTTTGGGCAAAAATATGCGGAATTTGATATTCGTCGAAATAAACTCTTACGGAATCCCGCAGCTCACCGGAGTCTAAGCTTATGGTTTGACTTTTAGAATCGCCGGTCACGGCATTTGCCCAGAAACCGGTATTCGGGTTGAGGAAAGGGCCAAGGGGAGGGGCCGGCCCGATTGAAATGGATAGCACGATAAAGAGTACAATCGTGGCAGACAGGGAGGCCAAAAACTTTAGGACATTTGAGCGCATAAATTTTGATTAGATAGCAGTGGTATAAGGCTAAGCAGAGTCGATAATCTATGGAAAATATAAAAATTGAGGACTTTGGAAACCTGAAATATATCTATGAATTGCTTTAAGAATTTAAGTTCATTTTTTTACCCGCAAATTGCGCCGGTATTTACAAATTAACCTTTGTTGTCTATCAGCGATCATTTGCGAGGTCTGGATTATACAATTCTATCTGACATTCCCACAGTTAATCAATCCTTCAGTCCCTCAATCCCACAAAACTACTACTTACCAAACCATCATCTTCATGCAGAACACGCTGCCGCCGCTTTTCAGGTACTCATAAGTACTTACTTCATGAACAGAGAATCCGGCATCACGGAGATTCTTGTTTGCATCTGTGCATCCCTGTTGTATGATGACATTTTTGCCGTCGGGACAGGTGGCATTGCAGGCAAATAGCTTGGTAGCCTCGTATTTGGATGCTTTGATAACCGTCTCAAAAACACTGTCAATTAGTTCAAGTCCTTCATCGGTGAACGCCTCCGGATATATGAGTACGGAGCTGTCATCGAGCACGCAGAAACAGGTATCCAGGTGGTAAAAGTCTTCATCAACCAGTTCGAGTGCAATTACCGGTAATTCAAAGGTTTCGGATATTGACTCATAGGCCTGTACCGATGAGCGGTATCCGTATCCGCCCCACAGCAAACGCCGGCCGGTATGCCAGATTGCATCTCCGCATCCCTCAAAGTCGTCAATTTCATTTTCATCCAGGTAATGGATTTCGTAGCCGTTTTGCCGGTACCACTGCTCAATATAGGGCACCTCCTCTTTGCGTTCATCGTCATGCATGATGCTCATAAAAACATGCTTGTCGCCCGACTCGCCAATAAACGGCAGGCTTTGATTTGCGCAGAACACCATATCGGGCAAACCCTCTTCACCTTCAATGACGTGAACGTTAATTCCGATCTGTTCAAAAGTGCTCTTGAGTACGTTCCACTCGTTGCGAGCCTCCATCTTGTTTACAGTGCCGACATTCTGGGCCATGTGCGGATTGATGACGTACTCAACGGAAAAATGCTTGGGAGTAACCATCAGCGTATCCTTCGGAACAGGCATGCTGGGGATATCAGATAAATTCAGATCCAGTTGATCAACGGAAGTAATCACATTCGGCATAGAAACAGAATTAAATTATATAGCTTTAAGACTCATAAATCGGGCTGTTAAGATACATATTTGAAAGAAAGAAAAAAGTTTCGGGGAGAGCTTTTGCACCTTTATAACTAATCTCTCTTTTTTACACTATCTTTCATGATGGCATATCAATTTCTCTGATCACAGAGATTATCTGTTGTTTGGTTTTTATCAATTGTATTTCTTACAGGAAACCATATGATTCACAAATCGAAACGTTTTTGCAAATAACCCATGCTGCTTAAACCCGACTTGCTGTCCCAGCTGGCCCCGCTCGAACTTCGGGCCCGGAAAATTGTGGAGGGATTTATATCCGGCCTCCATAAAAGTCCCTATTACGGGTTCAGCGTTGAGTTTGCCGAACACAGGCCCTATAACCCCGGTGACGACCTCAAGCATGTTGACTGGAAGGTTTATGCCAAGACCGAGCGGTTCTATGTAAAGCAGTATGAAGAGGAGACCAACCTGCGCTGTTACCTGCTGCTTGATACCAGCAGCAGCATGTACTATAAATATTTCGCGGAATGGACCAAGCTTCGGTACGGCATAAACTTTGGGGCTGCGCTTATTTACCTGATGCACCGGCAGCGTGATGCCTGTGGTATCATACCCTTCAGTGATAAAATTGAGGCATTTATTCCGGCAAAATCATCCTATACGCATCTAAGGCTGCTGTTTGGGGAGTTGGAAAAGCGGCTCAAAGAGGAGAAAGAGCAGGCGAAGGCACAGAAAGGAACGGCTACGGCAGAAGTGATTCATGAAGTGGCCGAAAGGCTGAATCATCGAAGCCTGGTAGTTATTATAACCGACCTGTTTGAGCATGCCAATGAACATGATAATCTGATTTCGTCGCTGAAACACCTTCGGCACCGCAACCACGAAGTGATACTGTTCAATATCATGGAGCGAAAAAGCGAGCGGGAGCTTGATTTCCCCGATCGCAGATTCGTGATGGAAGACATGGAAACCGGGTCGCAGATGGAGATACTGCCTGCACAGGTTCGGGAAGACTATAAGAAAAAAGTAGCCGAATATACCCACCGCTTTAAGATGGCCTGCAGTGAATTCCAGATTGATTTTGAAGAACTTGACACCCAGGAAGCCTTTGACCTTGCCCTGCTCGCCTACCTGAACAAGAGAAAGAATTTAGGATAGGCAGGTTTAGATATATAGATTTTTATCGAAGCAATTGCTAGAAGCTAGAAGCTGGAGGTTAGATGATGGCTCACCCTCAATAAATCAGTAAATCAATCCCTCAATCCCTCAATCCCTCAGTCCCTCCCACTACGTCACATCTGCCTTGCGCAAAATCTTATAAAACAGTCGCGGGGCCAGTCGTTTAAAGTAGACGCCCCAGATCTCTTTGCCTCCGATATAAATTTCCTCCTGGCCTTTTTCAATACGCGGGAGCAGCCTATCTACAAATTCTTCGACTTCCATGCCCTGTTCCTGTCCCTTGCCCATCTTGCCGTGTGCCGAGCCGTCACCCTGCAGCGCATTTTTTGTGACATTGGTCTTGATGAAGCCGGGACAAACCAGGGTAACTTTCACATTATGTTCACAGACTTCTTGCCGTAAAGAATCGAAATAACCGTGCAGGGCATGCTTGGAGGCGGCGTAACTGGAGCGGAGCCGGGTGCCGAACTTGCCCATCACGCTGCTGGTAACGATAATATTTCCCTTTCCCCGCTCAATCATGGAGGGCAGCACTTCGCTGGTGATGGCTACCGTGCCGAAAAAATTAACTTCCATCACTTTACGTACCACGTCCATTCGGGTATTTACCGCTTCCGAACGCTGGCTGATTCCACCATTATTAAAGAGCAGGTCAATGGGTCCGTGCCTGTCCATGGCTTCCCGGGCTTTGGCCGGAATAGTGTCGGACCGGCTGAGATCAAGCGGTAAAATAAAAATATCATCAGCATTGCCTTCACAATTTGACTTTACCTGCCTAAGGGCTTTCTCTCTGCGTGAAGATATGATAAGCTTTGCTCCCTGCCGGCTGAGTGAATAGGTAAGTGCCTCGCCAATACCTGATGAGGCGCCGGTGATCCAGATTACTTTATTTTTAAAGCCCATTATTCCCGATTGCTTGCAGATTACTGAAAATTGTCAATTTTCAGTCTATTTTGTCTATCTTTTGCACGTCAACGAATTACAGCTTTATGCTGTTGAGACGTTTGTACTGAATTATGTTTAATTAACGGAATTCGATTTGAAACCCAAACATACCATATTACTGGTTGAAGATGAAGAAGAACCGGCAGAAATGTTGGCTAATTTTCTGGAAATGAACGACTATGAGGTGTTAGTGGCTCATGAAGGGAATAAAGCACTGGAGCTGATTGACGAATATGCGGGAGAAATACATCTCGCTGTGCTTGATATCATGGTGCCCAATGTGAATGGAAAGGAAATATGCCGGAGGATTCGCAACCATCCGGTGCTGCATGATATACCGGTTATTTTTCTGACGGCTAAAGACGAAGAGCAGGACGAGATTGAAGGCTTGGAGCTCGGGGCCGATGATTATATCCCCAAACCGGCCAGCCTCAACCTGGTAAAAGCGCATGTTGAAACCCTGCTCCGTCGGCAGAATCCTCAAAAGGCCAACTGGCTGCAATACGGGGAAACCTACCTTGATACCGATGCCAAGGAGCTGTATGTGGAAGATGAAAAAATTGAGCTGACCTCAACCGAATATACGCTCATTGAACTGTTTTTTAAGAGTCCGAAGCAGGTGTTCAGCAGGCAGCAGATCCTCGAGCATATAACCGAGGAAGACCGTTTCGTATTTGACCGTACGGTAGATGTCCATGTAAAAAACCTGCGCCTGAAAATGGGCGATGCCGGTGATATCATCAAAACCTACCGGGGCATCGGCTATGGCTTGAACAGAGACCTGGTAAAGGTCTAAAACCACTTTTGAAATGACAAAATGCAATTTACAAATGGCAAACAAAATCTAATTAATAAATCTAAAAAATAGAGCGAATATTTTAGTTTCAGATTTATAATTATTGAATTTTGAAAATTGTTTGCTATTTGATGTTTGTAATTTGATGATTAGTAATGACCATACGTTCAAAACTTGCATGGACCTTTATTTTACTGTTGATCTTTGGCATTACAGCCATCAGCAGCTACTCTATTGTCTTTATAAGAGACTACCTGCTCGAGCAGGGACAGGTTGAGATTAAGAAAGATACCCGTTGGCTGGCAACCTCAATCGAGAGCCTTCCCCAAGATGAAAAATTCAGTGACCGGTTTGAAGAGGCTGGGGAAATATCAGGCTACCAGCTGGCTTTATACAACAGTGAAGGAGAGTTGATCCATACCTACCCCGATACTATCAGCGTCTCTCCATTTTTATCAGATGATATTTTGGTTACGCTTCAGACCCGGGGCCATTTGCCCTGGCTGCCCCAGGATGAGGAATCGGAAAAACTGGTAAGCTATATCTATATGTCAGATTCGGTAAATGAAGCCAGGTATATACGGGTTAGCCAGTACAAAGACCAGGTTTACGCACCCATCAAAACCATCCGCTGGATTATCTATTACGGCATGTTTATCTCCATAGGCTTGGTAATCATCGTCAGTATCTGGATTGCACGGTACCTCACCAAACCGATTACGCAGATAAAGAATGCCGCCGGCGAGATAGCGGAGGGGGATGTAGACAGGCAGATAAACCTGAAGCGGAATGACGAGTTCGGCACGCTGGCGACTTCGCTGAATCAGATGGCAACGAAACTACGGGAGGATACCGAGCAGATTAAGCAGTATGCCGAGCGCCAGAGGCAGTTTTTTGCCGATATTACCCATGAAATCCGTAATCCACTGCATACTATATCGGCTTCGCTTGAAATGCTGGAGATGGATAACCTGTCCGAAGAAAAGCGGAAAAAATATCATGTCAATGCCCAAAAGCAGGTTGACCGCATCAGCAGGTTGTTTAAAGACTTGCTAACGCTTCAGCGTTATGATTCCGACGAGTATTTCATTGAGGAAAAGGTGTTTGACCTTTCAGAAGTAGGAAAGCATATGCTGGAATGGCACGAAGAGAAGGCCGAACGGAAAGGGATCAGCCTGCAGGCAGAAACCCATTCCTGTAAAGCTATCGGTGACCCGGGGAAAATTGAACAGGTTGTCGATAACCTGGTATCCAATGCCATCAAGTATACCAATGAGGGGAATATCAGGTTTAGGTACCGGAAAAACGGCGAGGATGAAGTAACGGTAAGCGTGGAAGACAGCGGTATCGGCATTTCTGAAGAACACCTTGGACGGCTTTTCGACCGCTTTTATAGAACCGACAAAGCCCGATCACGCGACAAGGGCGGTACGGGTTTGGGGCTTGCTGTGGTAAAAAGCATCCTTAACGCACACGGAACCGATATAAAGGTGGAAAGTGAAGTCGGTGAAGGCAGCAGGTTCTGGTTCAAACTGCCGGCAGGCTAGAGTAAGGACTATAATCAATTTTCAGATCAATACTTTAGGTGATAATGTGAAGAAGTGACAAAGTAGCAAAGTATCTGAGCAGGCTATCAGCATTCAGCTATTAACTTTTTGTAAATTGCCAAATTTCGTATACAATTTCCCTTCTCCTTTTCTCCGGTCTCCTTGTCTCCTTTGTACAAGGGTCTTTTTGAAGCTCTGCAGTGCGCACAAATCAATATTTTTGATGTGATGCAACACCCTATAGAATCATTCTAAATAAAAGATGAAGGTTTCTCTTCAAATTTCCTTCATAATAAAAGCCTTTATTTATAGTCTGAAAATTCCAATCAAAAGAACTAAATGTCT
>DATFJD010000323.1:0-3835 GCA_035269475.1 Halalkalibaculum sp. | reverse complement strand
CTTCTGCCGGGCATATTCCACGATTTGCTGAAGCCTTTTCTCTGATTCTTCCAGGGATTCGGCCTCCTCCACCAGGTCATAATCGTGGAAGCAGTAAAACGGGATGCCCATTTTTGTGATAAATTCAAATGCCGCATCCATCTTTGCCCGGGCCCGATCCATGGGTTCATCATACTCCATCCACGGGAAGCTGCGCGTTCCCGCCCCGAATGGATCACCGCCTTCGTTTCCAAAACTATGCCAGTAGGCGACCGCAAAGCGAAAGAACTCTTTCAGCGAACGGCCGTTTACAATTTTCTCCTCATCATAATACCTGAAAGCCAGGGGATTATCCGTCTCCCGGCCTTCATAGGCAATGCGATCAATATTCGGGAAATACTCCTTAGGTCCGGTTACAACATCCATAGTCTTTTTAGTTTAATTGATAACTAACATTTATGATGCATTGGCTAAAGTACAAAAGTCATGATCATTCAAAACAGTTACTAACATTAAAAAGTAGCTTTGGTAAGCGTCTACTCTTAAACTCGTCCCAAGTCCGGGCACCTGTAACAGCCGCTTATTTATCTCTCAACAGAATATTCAGTGTCGATTTCCAGTGTTTATAGGCTCTCAGGTACTCCTCCCTCCTTTTTAGATCGGGTTCAACCGTTGCCTTCTTTTCTAACCCCTTGAATGCATCCTCTCGGTCGCTGAAAATGCCCGCTCCGATGCCGGCCCCGATAGCTGCACCCTGCGCACCGTTGGTATTATAGAGCTCAACGGGCACGCCCGCGCAACGGCACAGCGTCTCCCGGAATACCTTGCTTTGATACATATTCGAAGAAGCCGCACGGATACTGCTGATGGCCATGCCCATCTCTTCCATAACTTCCAGCCCGTGGCAAAGAGAAAAAGCGATTCCCTCATGAGCCGCACGAATGATATGCGCTTTGCCGTGCCTGTTAAAATTAATATTGCCGATATATGCCCCCGTATCCTTGTCTTGCAATATTCTCTCCGGCCCGTTGCCGAAGGGAATCACGGTGAGCCCGTCGGAACCCACCTCAACCGCGGCCGCTTCTTTGTTCATGGCCCGGTAGTCCATTTGGTCACTGAAAACCTCATTTTTTAGCCAGCTGTTCTGAATGCCGGTACCGTTTATGCATAGCAGAACCCCGTAACGCTGTTGATTTTCGTTGTGATTAACATGGACAAAAGTGTTTACCCTTGACTTTTCATCGTAGAGCGCTTGATCGGTTACTCCATAAATCACACCGGAGGTACCTGCCGTCGATGCTACTTCACCGGGCTTCAACGCATTCAAAGAGAGGGCATTATTCGGCTGATCACCGGCCCGGTAGCATAACCCGATACCTTTCGGGAGGCCCAGTTCCGCTGCCGCTTCGGGACTGAGCTCACCGTGTTTTCCAAAATTTGTCAGAATCTCGGGCACCAGTCGCTCGGGAATTCCGGCAGCATCCAGAACCTCTGTAGCCAGTCCGTGCTTTTTATAATCCCACAAAATGGCTTCCGACAAACCGGAAACCGTTGTGCTGATCTGACCGGTCATTTTCATGGCAATGTAGTCGCCGGGCAGCATAAACTTAAAAGCTTTACGGAACAGGTCAGGCTCATACTCTTTAACCCACTTCAGTTTGGATGCCGTGAAATTGCCGGGTGAGTTAAGCAGATGGCTTAAAGAGTATTTTTCGCCCAATCCCCTGAATAGTTCATTCCCTGTTTCAACCGCCCTGCCATCACACCAGATAATGGATGGCCGCAGCACATTCCGCTTCTCATCCACAAGCACCAGTCCATGCATCTGGTAGGATATTCCAATGGCAGTGATGGCCTCCTTCTGAATCTTATCAGATTCCAGCAGCCTTCCGGTTGCAATCTTCAAATGCTTCCACCATACATCGGGATCCTGTTCCGCCCAACCCATTTTGGGAGATTGAATGGCCAACTCCCTGTCCGGGGATTGAGCACTGGCAATCTGGCGGCCTGTTTCGGTATCTACAATACTTGCCTTGATGCTTGAACTGCCTATGTCGTACCCAAGTAAGAGCATATATGCTGAACCTAATGGTCAAAAATTATTCTGGAGAAAAAGTGATCCGTGTCAAAACCGGAAATAGTATTTATACTTATTTGCTAAATTTTTCAATGAAACAATTCGGCGGACTCTAGCATTATGAAAACAGCTGGTACAAAGTCAGGGGTACTTCGGTCAAAAGCCTTATGCAAAGGGCTTAGTAAGCCTAAAAAAAAGTTGAAAATAGTTCAGAACTGAAACGAAAACCGAAAATTATTGCCAAATTTATCATTATTAACTTAGATTTAGGCTTTAAATGTTTAAAAATTAACGACAAACAACTAACTGATTGAAAGTTACACTAAAAGATATTGCGGAGGATACCGGCTACTCAATTTCTACCGTATCCAGGGTGTTGAATGGATTGGATGCCAATCGCCAGACAAAAAATAAAATACTAAAGAGCGCGCGCAAACTGAACTACCCGGTACAGAATATTGTAGGCGAGGTTGATTCCGACAAAATGCTGAATGTCTTGCTGATATGCGGCATTGAGATCGGCGAATTCTATGCCTCCTTTTTTGACGGATTAAATAACGCAGCCTCTCGTGAAAAGGTACGGCTCATCGTATCCAGCCTGAAAGATGATATTCCCAAAATCAGTGATATCACCGACAAGATCCATGAGGAAGAAATTGACGGGCTTATCATCAACCTGCCGCGTATTCAACGGGGCCATTACGAAAAGCTCAAAAAAGCCCTGCCAGCGAATTTTCCGGTCGTATCCAATGAGATCCTGAACAGCCAGGTTTTTGCAACGGTCGGGTTTGACAATTATGGCGGCGGGTATCAGGTTGCCAAACACTTCGATAATAAGAATTATCATAGCTGCGGTATCATTTACGGCCCTTCCGATAAAAATGTCTCCCGGCAGAGGGCCCACGGTTTCCTGGATTATATAACCTACCAGTCGGATATGGAGACGGTCTGGGAGTATGAAGGCGATTTCAGTTTTGAGTCCGGCCTGAAGGCTTTTAAAAGTTTTGAGAAGTCCAAAACCAAGCCTAGAGCCATATTCGCCTGCAACGATAACATGAATCACGGCTTTATTCAGGATGCAATGATCAAGGGGTACCAATTCCCCGATGATATCGCAGCTGTAGGCTTTGATGATTTGCCGATATGCAAACGTCACCGCCCCCAGCTTTCCTCGGTTCATACCAACTATGAAGAACTGGGGGCTGTATCCATTCAGCGGCTCAAGGAACTTATGGCGAACCCAAACCGGCCGGCCTCTGTATTGAGCATGGTGCCGACCGAATTGCGGGAAAGAGAATCATCCTGAATGCAAACGATCGTACAAGGCTAGCTGTTGGAATGCCCATTTTTATGCAGAACATCAAAGAGCCCGAACTAGCATCTTTTCATGAGAGTAACGGTACACTTTATATCATCCGGCTAAATGATATATTGCCTGACTGTTCACATTAATCAAAACAACTGCTGTGAATAACTCGCTTATACCGCTTTTATTGACTCTAACTGTAATTCTTGTTCTGTCTGGTTGCACGAGTTCTTCTAACCAAGACCGGCTAACCAGGGTCATGTCCTACAATATCAAGTTTGATGATAAATCTGATACCCTAAACAGCTGGGACAGCCGGAAGGAACGGGTTGTCAACCTTATCTCATTTTACGAACCGGACTTCATCGGTACCCAGGAAGGCCTGCTGCACCAGCTTGAAGATCTGGAAAAAGGCCTCGGCAGCTACCGGTGGATTGGCGTAGGACGTGCGGACGGTGGCTCTGAAGGCGAGT
>DATFJD010000322.1:0-9271 GCA_035269475.1 Halalkalibaculum sp. | reverse complement strand
GTTTACAGTATAAACCTTCTAAGAATTTAAGCTTTACGGGTACCTATTTCTATTCCGGGTTAAATGGCAATACGGGGCGCGATACCCGGACTCATACTCATTTTCATATGATCAGAGCTCATGTTGTCTATGATAAAGGAGGATTTGAAACTGAAATGTCCGGTATTCTCAGTGCTATTACAGGCCCTGAGAGTTTAAATGGTGAGGATGCCGCTCTTATAACCAGGAACCACCGTTATGGCGGCTATGCAGCATTGGCTTACGATTTTCTTCCACATCTGAATCCCGCAACGGATCAAAAACTATTCTTTTTTACTCGCTCAGAAATAAATAATGCCCGATTCGGTGTTCCTGAGATAAATGCCGGTATGCGATTCGTATATGAATACACCTTTGGGTTGACCTACAATCCTATCGATAAGCTGAGTCTGAAGGCAGACTACCGGCTGCGGCAACTCCGGGGTGAGCGGGATATTCAACAGGTTAATATTGGCGCCGGATACTATTTTTAAAGGTCGCTCTTTCTAAGGAGGATAAATACGCCGGAGGATTTTCCTGATGAATATTCAGGCAACAAGCATTATATCCTGACCCCCGGTATCGTAATTCCAAACAGTACAACTTGTAAAGAGAATGATCGTTCGGCTCTTAGCAAGGAGGGAGATTAAATGTAAAGGAAATGCCGTCTTCCGCATTATTCTTAGTTAAATTAATCGACCCGCGAAGTTGATTCGCGTAGAGGAGAGCCATAGTGAGGCCTATGCCCAGATTATTTGTTTTGCTTGTTACAAAAGGATAGAAGATCCTTTTAGCTATTGCATCAGGGATCGGCTCCCCGCCATTCGATATTCTTAGCGTTCTGTTAGACAGTATATCAATGGTGATCTTCCCGTCTTCATCAGCAAGATGCTCTATGGCATTCTTGATCAGGATGGAGAGTATCTTTTTCAGAACTGTAGAACTGCAGTTGAAGGCAGTTATCCCACCAGGTTTATTGATGTGAATGTGTTGCCGTATATCGTTTGGATAACTGAAAAGAATTTCCCGAATAACGGTTTCAGGGTCAACCGAGTAGCTCTTGTAAGACTCCGTATCGGCCGGAATTTTATGCAGCATCTCAAGCTCATCCATCATGTCGAATAGCTGTTCAATTCCATGTGAGAGTTTTTCGATCCGTTTAACACTCGATTCTTTTACTAAATCATTTTGCAGCAGTTCAAGGTATCCCTGCATTCCGGTTAGCGGTGACCGGAAGCAATGAAGCAAAACAGCTATCAAATTTTGAAGCGTTTTCAGGTTTTCTTCGCCCGGCAGGTCTTCACGTTTCTTCAAAGTAATTTTAAGGTAATCATTACCTTCCCAGTGAAATGATTTCCGGTTGAGCTTATACCAGCAGCTATTGAAGAAAGCATTTGAAGGATTAACAGTTTCATCGTCCAAGTATACCATATCATCAAATACGCTCCCGGCCAGTCCGATTTCTTCACACCCGGAAGTGGCTGCATCATTTGCCAGGATGACTTCTCTATCATGCTCATCTACGATAAAGATGGGATCGGTGGTATCTGAAATTAATATTTGAAGATTTTCCATTGTGTTATCTGCCAGTTGGCAATAGCTGAGTGCGTGCATTTATTTAGTTTTTTTCAATAATCATTCCAATATGGTTTAGTAAAAAAACTTAGTTTATTTATTAGAAAATTCTCACACTTCAAGAACTTTTTCCTTTCAAACCAAGACTAAGAGAGAAAACCATTAAGGTGATTATCAGCAGTTTCCGGGTTTTCTTAATTCAAAATGAATAGAAAAGTGCAGGCTGGAAAAATTTGCCTGTCCGGCGGACATTTATGCACTTGGCAATCTGGTTTTAACCCCACCTGAAAGTTTTGATCACTTGTTTAGAGTGATATTTAAGATATGGCATAACTATTGTAACAAGTTTCACCACAGAGTAAAACGAAAGGTTTAAAAGAATGTTCCCGATGTTATACGCTGATTTATTTTTAACGGATTCTCAGTGAGCATAGGCTTATTGGAGATAACTACAGAAACGATTCTTAATGAAATTTATTGATGATAATCATAGTCAGTTGCTGGCCAGGGCCATGGATACTTATGCCCTGCGCCAGAGGATTACGGCCACCAATATCGCCAATATTGATACCCCGGGATTCAAAAAGCATGAAGTGCAATTTGAGGATGAACTTCAAAACGTACAGAATGCAGGCGGGGTTGCCGGCATGAATGAGGTTACACCGAGTATTGTAGAGACTGATGATAAGGTGTTACTGGAAGATGAAATGATGGAGATGGCCGATACCCAGGTGAGGGTTCACCTGGTAACCCGTTCGCTCAGGCATCATTTTGATCTCCTTCGAAGAGGCATCACAGGTATTAACCGCTAAACCTTATAAAATATATGTTACCTGATCGAATTTTTTCCACTTTTAAAACTGCCTCGCAGGGTCTTGCCGTTCAGCGGGAGAAAATTGCCGCTGCTTCCAGAAATATAGCAAACGCAAGTACCTCTGCACCCAAAGGCTCTGCCAATGTTTATCGTCCCCAATCGGTGCAAACTTTAGCTCCCGATCAAAATAAATTCAAAAACCTGCTTCGTGACAGTGTTAGCTCCCTGAATCGAAGCCATCCCAGGCATCTTGAGTCATCGGCTGCCGGCTTGAGCGAAACCGCAGGGAATCAACAGGGTCTGGGGCCGGATTTTGAAATTTCCGAGAATGATAGTTTTCGCTATGAGTACGATCCGAACCATCCCGACGCCGATGAAAACGGCATGGTACGATACCCGGACATCGACCTCGTTCGAGAAATGACGCAATTAGTTAGCGCAAACCGGCTCTATGAGGCAAACCTGAGCAGTATAGAAGCAGAAAAAGAAATCATTAAACGATCACTGGAGATTTAACAGCATGCAGATAATTGATTCGATACATCATCAACAAAGCGGACAGATGGTACGGAATGGAGCTCTTCGAAAAGCAGCCGGTTCCCCACAGCCACCGCAACTTACGGACGACGAAGTTTCCTTAATCCGTAAAAAATTTGCTCCCAATAAACCGGTCACTTCCTATACCAGGCAAGGTAGTATTCAAGAGCAGGAGATCGGAACCGGAAGAAATATAGATACCAGAGTTTAATCGCAGCTATTTAAAACAGAAAAAAATGTCAAACCCTATTGAACTGATCGGCATACAAAATCGCGGCAATATTGAGCTTGGTCCGAAAAGCCGGGAGCTGCAAGCCGATGAATCTAAAGGTTCATTTTCAGAAATGCTGGCTAAAGCCGTAAACAATGTCGACGAAACAATGCAGGAATCAGATCAGAAAATACAGGACTTTGTTGCCGGGAAAACCGACAATGTACATGATGTTATGATTTCGATGCAGCGTGCCCAGCTCAGTTTTCAGCTGATGGTTGAGGTACGTAATAAAGCAGTAGAAACCTACCATGAAATCAGCAGGATGCAAATCTAATAAGGATAAATGAGCAGATACACCGAAATTATCAATGAATTTTTTGCACCGCTGAGCACCGCTCAGCGGACTATGTTTGTCGGACTGACTCTCGTAATCGTTACCGCAATAGCGACCTTGTTCTATTGGACTCAACAACCCGATTATACGCTGCTTTTCGGTTCGCTTCAGGCGGAACCGGCGCAGGGTATTATTCAGGAACTTGATGAGAGAGGTGTACAGTACCGCATCGAAAATAGCGGCCGCTCAATTTATGTGGAAAGTAGCAAGGTAGATGAGCTGCGTATACAACTGGCGCCGATGGGCGTATCGCAATCTGATGTTAAGGGCTATGAGCTTTTTGATACCAATTCATTGGGAATGACCGATTTTATGCAGCAGGTGAATAAAAAGCGGGCGCTCGAAGGCGAACTGGCCCGCTCTATCAATAGCCTCGACCAGGTTGAATCTACCAGGATTCATTTGGTGTTGCCGGAACGCTCTCCTTTCCGGGAAAATTCGGTGGAGGCTTCAGCTTCCTGTATCCTGAACCTGAAACAGGGGCAAAGGCTTAGCAAGGAGCAGATAGTTGGGATCACATCTCTGATAGCAGGAAGTGTGGAAGGGCTGGAAACCGGAAATGTTACCGTACTTGACCAAGCCGGTAACCGATTAACCGACGAACATGGTCAGAACTCTGATTTTGCCTCCGGATCACTGCAGATGCAGATGCGGCAGAAAACGGAGTCGTACTTAACAGAGCGCGGACAAACTATGCTTGACCGTGTTCTTGGTTCCGGAAACAGTATTATCAGAGTTTCTGTGGAGCATGATTTTGACCGGCTGATCCGGGAATCAGACCTGATTGATCCCGAAAGCCGGACCATTATATCTGAAGAGCGAAGCAACCAATCACAGAGCAATGAGGACAGACAGCCGGTAGCGGTCGATGAGTTTACGCCTATAGATCGCAGGGGTGAGGCCGTAGTTGTGTCATCCGAGGATAATGAATCAACAACCCAGACCCGGAATTACGAGGTTAACAAAACACGTGAAGTCTTTGAAAAGACACAGGGTGAAATCAGACACTTGTCGGCTTCGGTACTGCTTAACTATAAACAAGTAGTGCAGCAAAATGAAAATGGTGAAGAAATTAAGATAAGCGAGCCCTATTCCCGGGAAGAAATCGAACAGTTTCGGGAAGTTGTGAGTCTCGCCCTGGGAATGCAGCCGGACCGGGGCGATCAGTTATCCTTAGAGCAGATTCAATTCCACAATCCTATATCAGTTAATGAGCAGGGTTATGTAAATCAACCTACCTCCTGGAATAACATATTTCGATGGACTCTAATCGGATTAACCTTCATTGCTATTGTATTCCTTATTGGCAGCATTAAAAAACGTATGGAAAGTGAGCAGAATGGATTGCTGCCGGGATTTCCCGATACGGCAGTTCAGAATATTTCGATTGAGGAAGAACAGGCTGAAAGCTTAGAAAGCGGTTCGGAAAAGTTAGGTGGCAAAAACCTGGATGCAGATGCCCCTAAGCAGATAAAGCAGAAATCATACTCGCTGGAAGAAATTAAGAATTTTGTAGAGCTGAAACCATTGGAAGCGGCCCAGGTTATGCGGGCGTTAATGATATCAGATGATAACTAGGCAATAATATGGCAGTTAAAAAGAATAAGTCAGGAAATATTACTGATGTAAGTGAACTTACCGGAGCTCAGAAAGCGGCTGTTGTAATCATCAGTGTAGGTACAAAGTCCGCGGCGGCAATGCTAAAATCCCTGAATGATAATGAGGTAGAAGAAATTACGCTGGAGATTGCCAAAATGCGCAATGTGAAACCCGAGGTAGTCGAAACGATTATGCAGGAATTCCATCAGATGATGGAGGCCAAACAGTATATGCTGGAAGGAGGTTTCGATTATGCTCAAGAACTTCTTTCCGAGCTGGGAGGAGATGACAAAGTATTGAAAAAACTTAAAGCCCAGTCGGGAAATACGGTTTTTGATGAGTTTCAGGAAAGCAAAATCATGCAGATTACGAATTTTATTCAGAATGAGCATCCACAGGTAGCTGCCCTTATTCTATCGCAATTGAATGTAGAGAAGTCAGCTGAAATACTTGGACATCTCGATGAAGAGCTGCAGGGAGAAATAGTTTTTCGATTAGCCTCCATGGATAAAATTTCATCGGAAGTAATTGAGGAAATTGAGGAGGTGATCAAAGAGCAGATGGGAGGCATGGATACGCTCGGCGACCGTGTAAGAAGCGGAACCGCAACGGTGGCACAGATTCTCAATGAGGCAGAAATTTCCGTCGAACGTCGCGTGCTTGAAAGTATTCAGCATCGCAACCCACAGATGGCTGATGATATTAAAGAGCAAATGTTTCTCTTCGAGGATATTATTCACTTTGATGACCGTACAGTTCAGCTCATCATCAACGAAATGGAGAAAGCTGATCTTGTTATGGGCCTGAAAGGCGTCGACGAAGCACTTTCCCAAAAATTCCTTGCCAATATGTCGAACAGGGCGGCTAGCATGCTGCAGGAAGACATGGATGCACTCGGACCTGTACCACTAAAGGATGTGAAAGAAGCACAGCAGCGTATTATCAAAAAGATAAAGCAGCTTGAAGAAGATGGGCAAATCACTACCCGCAAGATGGATGAAGAGGAGATTGTAGAGTAATGATGCGAGATCTGAAAATATTGGATGACAAGCATATAAGTTGGTCCGGTAATGAGAATGCCAGGCTTAACTACCAGATGATTTTTGAGGAGTGCGAGAAATCAAATTCGGATACTTTTTCAGAGACTGAAGAAGTTGATCTGGAAGCGCTCATACATCAGACCAATCTGGAATGGGAAAATAAACTTGAAAAAGCTCGTAAAGAAGCTTTTTCTGAAGGTTTACAAAAGGGAAAAGAACAGGGATTTGAACAGGCCGGCAATGAAATAGAGGAGAAAATATCTACTCTCAAGCAAGCCTTTACGCAGGCTCATTCAGAATGGAGGCAACGTCAGGAATTTCTGGAACCCGGCCTGCTGGATCTGGTATTTGATATTTCCGAGTCCATTCTAGGAATCCCCGTAAGTAATCCTGCCATTCGCGAAAAACTGGATCGGGAACTCGATGAAGCTCTCCGGGAAATTGATGAGGAGGCGAAGACCCAGCTTTGGGTATCCGAGAGTGATTACCAATATGTGGAAAAACTTGCCAATATGAATATCTATCCCGGCAGCATCAATATTCAAATCAGTAAAGAGTGCAATCCCGGTGAATTTAAGCTTGAAAACAACAGGGAAACGATCATCCACAATTTTCGTGTGATGCTGAAAGATTTTAAAGAAAGCTTGTCGCTCCCGTCATGGAAATAAGTACTGAGCAAGAGATATCAAAGCATTTTAGTTACATCCGCAGCCAACTCGGTACAAAGGCTGCCCGCCCCAAGCGTTTTGGGAAAGTTTCTACCGTAGTCGGTACTATTGTAGAATGTACGGGCTTGCAGGCAAGTGTCGGCGAAATTTATGGTATTCATACTGTAATGGAGAAAGTGGTACCGGCAGAAGTGGTAGGCATTAAAGAAGGCCGCACCCTTTTGATGCCCTACGATCGTGTTGTAGGAATGAAAGCAGGATGCCCGGTAGAAAGTATCGGTCAATCGCTGACGGTTCCGGTCGGCCTTGAAATGCTGGGACGCGTGGTAGATACCAATGGGGTTCCCATAGACCAAAATGGTCCTCTCCGTTGCAGTGATCATCAGTATGTGCACGACGACCCGCCTCAGCCCCTGGAACGTACGCGCATTGACGACATCATGTTTACCGGTATTCGGGCACTTGATGCATTAAATACGCTGGGTACGGGACAAAGAATGGGCTTGTTTGCAGGATCGGGAGTTGGAAAGAGCGTGCTGCTTGGAATGATAGCGAAACATTCGGCTGCCGATGTAAATGTAATAGGGCTGATCGGGGAGCGGGGGCGTGAAGTTCAGGAGTTTATTGAAGATACACTTGGGGAAGAAGGGATGGCCAGGTCGGTAGTGGTGGCCGTTACTTCCGATAAGGCTGCTATGAGTCGTGTTAAAGGGGCGTTTACGGCTACGGCTATTGCAGAATATTTCCGCGACCAAGGAAAAAATGTCCTGCTGATGATGGATTCTGTTACCCGGGTTGCCATGGCTCAGAGAGAAATCGGGTTGGCTTCGGGTGAACCTCCAACGACTAAAGGCTACACTCCGAGTGTCTTTGCCAT
Source organism: Halalkalibaculum sp. (assembly GCA_035269475.1). Lineage (GTDB taxonomy): Bacteria > Bacteroidota > Rhodothermia > Balneolales > Balneolaceae > Halalkalibaculum. Next base: position 1,535 of record DATFJD010000322.1, on the reverse strand, counting down.
GCTGCCCAAACTCCTTGAGAGGGCCGGCAAAACAGGAAAGGGAAGCATCACGGGCCTCTACACCGTACTGGTTGATAATGATGATATGAATGAACCGGTCGCGGACGCTGTACGATCTATTCTTGACGGCCATATCGTGCTTTCCAGGAGATTAGCGCATAAAAATCACTATCCGGCTATTGACATTCTTGAGAGCATCTCACGTGTGATGACGAAGATCGTCAGCCCGGAACAGAGAGGCATAGCTATGAAAGCCCGGGAGTTGCTAGCTATCTACCGGGAGGCGGAAGAGCTGATAAATATCGGCGCGTATGTAAAAGGTTCAAATCCTAAAATTGATGAATCTATTCGGAAAATTTCGGGTTTGGAATCATTTTTGATACAGGATATAGACGAGACGGACTTCAGGGATGATCTCTGGAAATCGCTAAAAGAAATTGTTGAATAAAAGCACAAAGGTATTTATGAAATTCAAATTTTCTCTTGCATCAGTTTTAAGGGTTCGTGAGCACCAGGAAAAGCTGCAAAAGCAAAAGCTTGCGGAAGAGGTATCCAAAAAGAAAGACATAAACGAACTGCGGGAAAAAGTACAGATGAAACTCGAGAATTACCTGCAGGATGCCAGAACAGCCGAGGCTGAAAATATTCACCTTATCAGGCGCCGAAGCAGGCATATGCAACAGGTACACCAGCATATGAATAAGCTTACAGGAGAACTTGAGAAGGCAGAGGTAGTAGTTGTTAAAGAGCGCGAAAAACTAGCCACGGCTCATAAGAACCGCCATATTTTAGAAAAAGTGCGGGAATTTGAACATCAGCTGTTTGCTAAGAAGCTATCACAGGACGAGCAGAAATTTATGGATGAAATTGCAACCCAAACATCGGGCCGTTGAAATAATGAATATGAACGGAGTACTTAAGATAACAGGAATATTGATAGCGTCGCTGGTGGCAATGCTGGTTGCAGCATACTTTGCCTATCCATACCTGAATGAGGAAAAGTATCAGGAGCTCGTAGAAGAATACCAGATACCCGAAACAGATCCTGCATTCCAGGAGAATGAGATAGTAACAGGTGCCCGAGACGGGGAAGCGTCGGTTGAGGAGATGAAAAAACTCAGGAAGATGGTCGATTCACTGGAGACACTAAATGAACAATTGAAACGGGAGTTCCGGGACAGTTTAAAAGTACTACAGGAATCGATGTTTGATGAGGATATGAACGCTTCGGTAGAGGTAGAGCCTGCAAGCAGTAAAATGCCGCCAAACCCTGAATCATTAGCTGCAGAGGCACACTTAAATCAAGAGGCTTTCAAAGAAAGAGTAAAAAGCCTGCTTAACCTGGATGAAGAAAGTTTATCTCCCATCCTGAATCAAATGACGAATGAACAGCTGGTTCGGCTTTACGGGGGTGCCGGCAATATACAGCGGGAAAAGCTGCTGCGCTCCCTGGATCCTGAGCGCGCGGCGAAACTTATGACGGAGGTTATGTTATGATAAAAGATTTGATGGCATCTGCCGGAAATAATAAAGCA
>DATFJD010000321.1:0-4730 GCA_035269475.1 Halalkalibaculum sp. | reverse complement strand
TTACGCTGTCGCGTATCATTTGCTGGTCTTCGGAAAGCTCAAAACTTAGGCTTTGAGGTGGATTAAGGACATCAGTGCTCATAATAATTCTTTTTTAGTTTATGCTATTTGTCGTCATAACGTTATAGGGCAGAAATAGTTCTAGCTATAATGTTAAAAGTGGTAACGCACCCGGAACAGAACCGGGATTTATTGAATCGTAAATTACTCTGCCTTAACTATTCAGTTAACCAAAATTCCAGGTGACGCCGCGACCGATTTCCGGGTCAGGATAGTTCCAGTCTACCGCGCCCTGGTCACAGGCATACATGCAGGTACCGCACTCTATGCAATCCTCCACCTGGAAATGTACCGTACCGTTCTCGTCCATAGTATAACAATTTGCAGGACAAACATAGGTCGTGCACTTATGCGGACAGGTTGAGTTACAAATATCCGTATCCACCACGATGTGCGGCTTGATCTCAGATTTGGCCTGGTTGCGGTAGCTCACCAAGCCCAGACGTTCGGTTAATTTAAGTAGCTTCATAACGATTTTGCTCCTTTAAGTCCTAATTTTATAAGATCCCAGTAAGAAGAATGCTCTTTGACAGACTCCGCTAACATCTTGCGTGATTTTTTAGTCGGCTCACTCTTAATCGAGAAAAACTTGCGGCCGAAATCACAAACAAGATTCGGAACGTCTTTGAACATTTCCGGGCTGTGCAGCATATGCACCGCATCCTGGAATCCGTTCATATCTTTCATCACGAAACTCTCATCCAGCGCTTCCCGGTACTTCTTCAGGGTGTTGGATGTATAGTCATCATTCTCTTTGGCAGTTACAATGGTTTCAGCTGCAAGTATGCCCGAACGCATGGCATAATCCATACCCTGTATGGCTTTTCCGGCATTCATCAGCAGGTTCGCGGCTTCCCCGCAAATGAGCACGCCATCTTTGTAAAGCTCACGGGGCATAATTCGTTTGTCTCCGGAGGAAACCACATGTGCCGAATATTCAACGACTTCACCCCCGCGAATCGTATCCCGAATTACCGGGTGATCCTTAAAATGATTCAGTATGTCGTGGGGACTTTTACGTTTCTCGCGCAAGTCCTTCAGCCCCAGAACCAGTCCGATGGAGATGGTATCTCTGTTAGTGTACAAAAATCCGCCGCCCTCGACACCGTCAGTAGCATAGCCGATATACTCGTTTGACATACCGCTTAAACCATTTAGCTGGAAACGATCTTCCAGCTGCTCCTGGTCATAGCGAATAATCTCTTTGATGCCGGTCAGCACATGGTCGGCCGGCACATAATCATCCTGCAACCCTACCTGGCGCGTGAGCAGGTTATTTACACCTTCTGCAATTATTACGCTGTTGGCATGGAATTCTTCCTCACCGGTGCGGATGCCCACGGCTTTGTCGTCTTCCATCAGCACTTCATCGACTTTTATATTCGTGGCAATGAAGGAATCCATGGCATAATCGCTTTCGGCGATGGCACTCTCAACTTTGTCTGCCAGCCAGCGGTCAAACTTAGATCGAAGGACTACAACACCGGTATAAGGTGTCTCGTTGAAGTGAGAAGATTTAAAATCAATGGAGAAGGTAGACTGATCATCCATAAAAGTAAGCCTGCGATGGTTGATAAAGCGCTCCCAGCCACCGTCTTTCTCTTCCCAGTATTCGGGAACCAGTTTGGCCAGGTCGCTTCCCCAAAGCACTCCGCCGGATACGTTTTTGGATCCCGCAAACTCACCTTTCTCAATCAGCAAAAATTTCATGTTGTTGCGGGCAAGAGTCATGGCGGCAGCCAATCCGGCTACTCCAGCACCAACGATGATACAGTCGAATTTTTCATCCATGGGTTAAGAATCTATTGAATGTTACAGAATGATAGACCGAAGACCGACGACGGTTGACCGATTCCATTCAACGGTCATCGGTCTCCTGTCTCCGGTCAGCAAATCTTGTTACTTACTACTTATTGCTTTCTACTAAGCTTTAATCTTTTTCAATTCTTCAATAAAGGGCGGTAATATTTTATAAAGATCACCGACCAGCCCGTAATCTGCAATTTCAAAAATAGGGGCATCGGGGTCTTTATTGATAGCCACAATTACCTTAGAGTTTGCCATCCCTGCCACATGCTGGATGGCGCCTGAAATACCGATGGCGAAATAAAGCTGGGGAGATACCACCTTGCCTGTCTGTCCGATTTGCAGGCTTGGATCGACAATACCGGCCTCTGTCAAAGCCCGGGAAGCGCCTACACCCGCGTTCAGTAAATCGGCCAGTTCGTTGACCAGCTTCTGGCCTTCTTCATCTTTGGCTCCACGTCCGGAAGCAACAATAGTATCAGCTTCAGAGAGGTCAATTTTATCGCCGGATGCGCCGATAATTTCACGGAGGGTAACTTTCAGCTCGCTTTCATCAAATGAAAAGTCAATAGTTTCAACTTCAGCATCTGTCTGATTTTCCACTAAATCGTATGAACCCGATCGTACGGAAACCAGTATTTTATCCGCTTTAGCTTCATTGGAAGATAAGATTTTTGCTGCCATGACGGGCCTTTTGGCAGAAATTCCGCCATCTATCAAATCAAATTCGGAAACATCAGAAAGAACGGCGGCATCCTGGTTGGCGGCAAGTGCGCCTAAAATATCTTTGGTACCCTCTGTGGAGCCAAAAGCAAAAAGATGAGGATTCGAAACCTCCATCACTTGGGCCAGCGCCTTGAGCAGCGGCGTATTGATATGATTTTTGAATATCGGATCCTCAAGGAGGTACACTTTTGAAGCTCCGTACTTCTTGACATCATCCACATAATCAGAAGCATTACTGTCAATAATCACTGCTTCGGCGCTGTGCCCGTTCTTGTCGGCAAGCTCTTTGCAGCGAGACAAAACTTCCAGGGAAGATCGTTTAATTTTTCCGTCACTGATGGCAATGTGGGTTAATAATGTACTCATGCGTTTAATAATTTCGTCGTTCAAAATTAAATATGACGAGTAATGAGTAACGAGTAAAAAGTAGATAGTAGGAATCTAAAGTTACTCATCACTTGTCACTCATCACTTGTCACTCATTACTTGTCACTCATTACTTATTACTTTTTACTATCAAATAACATTCTCTTCTTCGTCAAGCAGTGTAGCTACCTGTTGTGCTATCTCTTCGGGTTCTCCCTCGTACTTTTTGCCGGCTTCACGTTCGGGTTTCTCTTGGTAACCGGTCACTTTGGTATTGGAAGAGAGAATGCTTTCATCAATTCCAAGGTCAGAGAGCTCAACCGTTTCAAGGGGCTTTTTCTTTGACTGCATGATGCCCTTCAGGCTTGGGATGCGGGGATCATTCATATCATTGGAACAAGTTACCAGGCAGGGGGTAGGCAGGCCGATGATTTCCTGTCCGGCATCACCCTGTCGCTTTACCACCAGTTTTTCATCTTCAACATCCAAGCCTACGGCATTGGTAGCATAGGGCAGACCCAGCTTTTCGGCCAGCATGCCTCCGGTGAGGCCCGCATCGGTATCCTGTGACTGTTTGCCGCAGGAAATAACATCGTATTCCTTATCCTTGAAATATTCCGCAAGAATGCCGGCATAGGTCGCGGAATCATAATCGGCATCGGCAGATGTCTGGATATGAACGGCTTTATCGGCACCCATAGCGAGTGCTTTACGGATGGTTTCAGAAACTTTGGATGGTCCCACCGAAACGACTTCTACTTCACCGCCGTGCTGTTCAGCCAGCACCAGCGCTTCTTCGACGGCTGATGCATCATAGGCATTTAAAATCATCCGGCTGGTATCCTGGATCAGCTCTCCTTCTTTAATTTGAATAGGAGCATTTACATCCGGTACTTGTTTGATACAAACGTAAAATTTCATGCTGTAAATATTCTGTTAGGTTGGATTTTCCTGCTCTTTTCAGGGATGTGAATATACAAAACCTGAGATAAAAAGATAGAATTCCGGGTATAGTTAATGTTGAATGTTTAAGGTTTAATTTTTTGCTGACCGTTGACGGATGACCGAAGACCGTTTCTTTATTTTAACGAATATTGAAAAGCCTGAAGTTTGCCAAATATTTTAGCTCCGATATGTTCAAATTCCTTTATACTTATATTACAATTGTTCAGATACTGCCGATTTTCAATTAAACGATAGCATGCATAAACTTCTATAAATGAGCGGATTGCATAAGATAAAAATCTTGCTTGCTCTGCATTGCTTTGGCCGGTTGAACCTTCGGCTATATTTAGGGCTATTGAAGTTGAAGCCCTTCTCATCTGAGAACTTAAATTGAATTTCTCACATTCTGGCAAATCATCAGCTATCTCGTATACCAGTGAGTTAAATTTTATAGCTAATTTCCATACTTCCAGATTTTCAAATTTATAAGTCATTATTTTATTCTCTCAGCCTGTTTAATTATAACGGTCGTCCGTCATCGGTCAACCGTCTATAACTATAAGACCCAATAATTGACAACTCCTTACAATAATCGCCTAACATTAAACATTCATCTTACTGCAGCTTATTGTATTCAGAAAGGTGGCTTTGATCTACTCGTGACAGAATATTGTAGGCTTCAAGACGAACATCGGCTGGGGCGTCTTCAAAAATCCTGACAATCTCCCGGTATTTTGCATTAAAGAAGGTGTTAAAGAGCAGGTTGTTGGTGGTATTTTGAGCGGCATCCCTGATCATTTCTAAAGCTCTCAACACCTCTTGCCGGG
>DATFJD010000320.1:0-2318 GCA_035269475.1 Halalkalibaculum sp. | reverse complement strand
AATGCACCCTTTGAAGCGTGGGTTAAAAGTAATGGGACCTATCAGTAGATCGCAATGCCGATTACTGATATCTACCTGAAATCCAATTTGAAATTTGAACCCACTCCCGGGGGAAGCGAAAGTAATGTAAATATTTTCAGCGCAATTGCAGTACTTATTGTTGCAATAGCGGGGATTAATTTTGTCAATATAACGACAGCAAGGTCCTCCATAAGAGCCAGGGAGATCGGTGTTAGGAAAACATTAGGATCGGGTCGAAGTGCATTGATTATGCAGTTTATACTGGAATCTGTCCTTGTTTCGGTATTAGCACTGATACTCGCTTTTGGACTCGGAGAAATATTTCTTGCGCAGTTTTATGAATACACGGGCCTGCAGCTCATTGAGAGCGTAATTCCGGGAAGCACTGAACTGATGATAATCGTATTTGCCAGCATCGCTTTCGGATTACTTGCCGGTATCATCCCTGCCTTCTACCTCACAGGTATAGACACTGTGAAAGTGTTAAAAGGACAACTGCATTCGGGAGATAGGAGCAACAGTAAGTTTCGAAATGCCTTGGTTTTCTTTCAGTTCGCTATATCCATTGTTCTTTTGTTAGGCACTATCGTCGTTTACGAGCAGCTGCAGTTTATGAGGAATACCGATCTGGGATTGAATAAAGACAATGTGCTGGTAATAAATAACGCAAATGAACTGGGCAGTCAGCATGAAGCCTTCAAGCAGGCAGTTATGAATCAAAGCGGGGTGAGTAGTGCAAGCTATAATGATCGATTGCCGGCCGGTAAGAGCGTTCTGGTCCGTGGCCTTAAAACGGATGCTATGGAAGATTACTTTCCGATGCAGGCTTTTGTGGGTGATTACAATATGATATCAACCCTTGGTTTCCGCATTGTCGAGGGACGAGCCTTCAATGAGGAAATTGCATCAGATACCTCTGCTGTAATTTTAAATCAGTCTGCAGTAAAAGCACTTGCCTTGGAAACTCCGGTGGGTACTACCCTGAATGACTCCTATAAAGTGATTGGCGTAGTTGCCGACTTCAACTTTGAAAGCTTGCGAAAGAGTATCGAGCCGACTGTACTTACCACTAAAACAGGAGGCAGCCGCATGGCTATAAAGTATGAATCCGGCGAAACTGAGAACCTGATTACTCAAATCCAACAATTGTGGAAAGAATTCGAAGTGGATAATCCCCTAAATTATGCCTTCCTGGATCAGAATTTCGAAAAACTGATAGAAAAGGACCGGGTTTTGGCAAAAGCTGTACTGGTATTTACTATTCTTGCACTTTTGATATCCTGTCTTGGGCTCTACGGACTTTCAGCTTATATCACAGAACAGCGCACCAAAGAGATTGGCATTCGTCGAGTATTGGGGGCCAAAGTGGAAGAGGTTGTTATCTTGCTGACTAAAAGTTTTACCAAGCCCATTCTATTTTCAATACTGCTGGCCATACCCGGAGCATATATACTGCTACAGGAGTGGTTGAAAAATTTTGCCTATAAGATTGAACTGAGTTTTTGGATGTTTGCGGCAACCTGCATCGTTACCTTGGCAATCGCTTTATTAACCGTAAGCTGGCAATCAATACGTGCAGCTATGATGAATCCGGTAGAAAGTTTGAGAAATGAATAATAACGGAAACCGGAGAAAATGAGACCGAAGGCCGAAGTTCAATAGTCAGGTAACGGTCGTCAGTCTTCCGACATCGGTCATTTAGTAATAAAAATGCTAATCAAGATCTATATTTAAAATTTCTACCATATACCTTATACCACATATCCTTTACTATGAACAACATCCGCGTACAATTCACTATACCCAACGTTGACAAAATGGCTAACCTCGAAGTTAACATTAACGGGGAAAAGCGAAAGATGAAGTTCCGGATTGTTAACTTTGACTGGAATTCCGAAACCGGCAGTTCGGAAGAACTGATCAGCGTACTGAGAAGGCAGATCCAAAATTATGATAACGAGTGGGAACTGTACCATATCGGCACGCCGCATGAAGACCGGATACCGGTAACTTTTCGATTTCAGGATCGCTAATTGTCATGCTATTTAATGCCATTCTCAATTTTTTGTAACAAATATCCGCCGGGACACTCTTTTATATAACTGATAGTATATTTGTTGGGCTTTGTTGCAGATATACTAAGGTTACAGCAATAGGTAGTAGAGTAGATAGCCATCAAAAATCCGGTATGCTAAGTAATTATATCAAGATTGCCTTTCGCAATCTGCTGAAGCGAAAGGCTTATACATTCATAAATATAACCGGTCTTGCAATCGGATTGGCCTGTTGTTTGCTGA
>DATFJD010000319.1:0-8451 GCA_035269475.1 Halalkalibaculum sp. | reverse complement strand
CATTGATGTTCTAAGTGACAAGCAGCGCATCCTTTCCCTTGCTTTCGAGATTCATCCTGATGTAAAAGCTGTACGTTCCCTTCTTCTTCAGGATGAAAATACACAGTTGATCTCCCACACCTGGCTGGGGAACAACAAATTCATTGAGGGTCCCCTGGAGGTTTCTGCCGATACCCTTGAGCTTCTCATACTGCACGGCTATCCGCAAAGTGGCCTTCCAGGCGAACTGGAAACAAGACTGAGTAGCCTCCTGTCTGAATTGCCGGCGGTTATAATAGGAACTCCGTTGACCGACTTTAGTTCACTGCAAGAGGTAAGCCGGAATTCCCTGCCTATATCCACAGGTAGCTACGGTAATGCCCAAACGGTAAGCCTGCTTCCGAGGGCCGAGCCGACCGAGCACCCCATTATGGAATTGCCGGAAGTTTCTTTTGACTTATTGCCCTCCTTAAAAGCCCCCTTGCCGGGCAATAGCAATACGGCACCGGGTTCCACAATTCTATTTGTCAGCAGTTTTCAGGGTACCAATACCAATCACCCTGTAATAGCGATTCAAGAGCTGGGCAATAACCGCCGCTCACAGCTGGCAGCCTATAACTGGTATCGGTTTTCTCAGAGCAGTAATAAACAGATAAGGGATTACTGGGAACAGCTTTTCTTCAATATTGTAAGCTGGACAGCCACTAAACCTGACAATAGAAGACTTAAGATCCAGCCAAGCCAAAAAGTATTTACCGGTAGTGAACCGATTGTATTGAATGCCTTTCTTACCAATGAAAGCGGTGAAAAAGTTTCCGACGGAACTATTGATGTAGAATTTGAAGGGGAAGAAATTGAAACCCGATTTTATTCAATGAATAATCTCGGAAACGGACAGTACCAACTACAAATTAATGCGCTTCCCAAAGGAATTTACCGTTTTAGGGCAACTGCCAAAAAAGGCAGCCGAACTATTGACACGCAAGAAGGGGAGCTATCGGTAAGCAACACCAATACCGAGTACGTAACTACCGACAGAAATGACAATCTGCTAAAACAAATTTCCTCAAGAACGGGCGGTTCCTACTTCACATTCGCTGATCTGACCGCTTTTGCCGATTCCTTAAAAGAAAAAGGAATGCTGACAAGGGAGGAAAAAGTTGAAACCACTTTATTCTACCCCTACCAACATTCCTTCTGGTTTATCTTGGTAATCACCCTGCTTGCTGCAGAGTGGATTACCAGAAAGTATTTTGCTCTGTCCTAACGTTTTATCCTTGTTCGGACGTCATAACTTTGGTGTAAACCAATTCCCCTGAACCGGTATTCAGCGTCAAGGTATTTGCTCCTCGAACCTGAAAAGATTGTGATCCGGAGACAGCATTCAGATAGGAATCAGACATGGAGTTGGAACTACACTTTACCTTGGTAGTTGAAACACCACTCATACTTACGGAGCCTTCTTCACTTGCGCTGTATTCTCCGGTGAAATAATTGCAGTCTGCTTTTCCTGCTACGGTGCCGTCGGTATTGAAGCTTACCGTATAGCTTTCACTCATTTGAACCTGGCTACCGTTCATTGAACTTAGTTGCCAGTCACCCTGAAGGTCTGCCGGATTAGTGGATAATTTATTTGCACCGGAACAGGCAACGAATGCTGTTACTGTGAATATTAATAGTAAAATATTGGCAGCTTTTCTCATGATATTACGTATATATTTAATTGACGTTATTTGTTATGGTTACTTGGTTGGAACTTCTAATAATTCAATTGATCCAGTTTCTGAATCCATTTTAGCTGAAATCCCTATTGGAAGCGTAAACATGTTATCAATGTGTCCTATCATAGACCCATAGTACGATGGTACCCCCAATACTTGTATATGATCTTTTAAAACTTGTTCCAGACTTAAACTATTTTTATTTCCCTTTTCGCAATTTACACATGTACCAAATATAAACCCGCTTATCTTATTCAGGATTCCATTAAGCTTCAATTGGGTAAGCATTCTGTCTATTCTATAGATTTCTTCCCCAACATCCTCAACAAACAATATGGCCCCTTCCCAGTCGGGAAGGTAATCAGATCCCATCATAGATGTCAAAACCGTAAGATTACCGCCGATTAATTTGCCTTCTGCTATTCCCGGAGTGATGACTTTGAAATCAATGTTAGAGTCAGACTTATTCTCAAGTATTGCTTCCCTGTTACTCATCAAGACCTTTTTAAAGCTTGAGTGGGTAAAATCATTCCATTCCGATTTACCCACAGGCCCGTGAAAAGTTACCAAACCCGTTCTGGCATAAATTGAGATAAGCAATGATGTAATGTCGCTGAATCCGATCAGTGCCTTTGGGTTACTCTTGATATTTTCAAAATCAATGAGATCCAGTATCCTGTTTGAACCCCATCCTCCGCGAAACGGGATGATAGCATCAATATCGGGATTACGAAACATTTCATTAAGGTCCGCAGCCCTGGCTTTGTCGGAACCTGCGAGGTTGCCGTAACTGTTTCTGGCATTTGCCCCCACTTCAACATGAAAGCCCAGATCCGTAATAGTCTGAATAATTTCATCATACAAGCCTATTTCAGGCAGAATACTGCCCGGACTAATGAGACCGATAGTATTTCCCGGAACAAGGCGCCGGGGCTTAATCAGGGGTTTATTCATCCGATTCGGTGCCGGATTAAAATTGAAAATACCCGATATTCCGCCCAGGCTTAAAGCTTTAAGAAATGTCTTTCTGCTCCAACCCATCACTGACTAGTTCTTATTTTGATATAATTGTTCCTTGTGGATATAATGCAGTACTGCTTCAGGCAGGTAACCTGCCACCTCTTTCCCGTTTTTCAACCTGTTGCGTATATCGCTTGAGGATATTGCAATCTCTTCATGCTCGATAAACCTGGCGCTATTTCTGAGTTTTTCAGGCAAATCCTCTTCATCTGATCTCGGCCTCCGGGCCACCAGAAGCATGCATTTTTCTATTATTTCTTCCCAGTGAAACCAGTCCGTAAACTGTTTATAGGAATCCTCCCCAATGCACAAATAGAGATTTTGATCAGGAAATTCTTCTTTGAAGTGCTTAACCGTATTCACGGTGTAGGACGGTTTGGATAAATTCTTTTCAACATCGGAAACCGAGAGGTTTTCAATACCTCCCAGGGCAAGATTCAGCATTCTGAACCGATGAGAGAAATCTGTGAGTTCCCTGTTCCCTTTATGCGGCGGATCCGGAGTCAGTATCACGTATAGCTTATCTATAAAGTTACTATTCAGGTAAGACCTGCAAATAGCGACATGTCCGTTATGGACCGGATCAAAACTACCGCCTAGCAGCCCTATCCCTTTAGGGTCTGTTGACATCAGCGATTATCTGTTGAAGCGGTTACGTTAGAATCATCAGATAATTCACCAAGTTCTGCCAAGGCCACTCGTGCATCATCGACATAGTTTTCAGCTCTAGACCGAAGGTCACTCTCGGGAAAAAGCTGAAGGAATTTCTCATAACTGTCAACCGCCTTGGTATAGCGTTCACGCTGTTTGGACGAGACACTGTTATCTGCATAAATTACATAAGCATTAATTTCATTGACCAGTGCCCTTTCGGCCCATTCTGTTTCGGGGTAGCGATCGATCGTCAGGTCATAGTAGATGATCGCAGCCTCATAGCGGTCGGTACGCATATAGAGATCTGCCGCATTGTAAAGTTTTCTAGCTAATTTTGAGCGCATCTCTGAAATATATTCGGCCGATTCCTGTACCCTTTCCGAATCGGGATAGCGGCTATTAAATAGTCGGAAATTTTCAATAGCTGTCCTGGTATATTGCTGTGAAAGCTTAAAACGCGGGCTCAATTCGTAATAACAGTAGGCATTCTTGAAGTCAACCTCCTCTCTTCTGGGAGAGTTCGGATACAGGGACTGGAACCTCTCATATTCGGAGGCAGCAAGCAGGTATCGTTCATCGTTAAAGTAAGACTCGGCTAAAAGAAACTGGGCATCTTTTGCATACTCCGTTCCGCGCCCAATTCTTATTACGGTTTCAAATGCCTGGACAGCATCTCCATATTCACCGTTTTCAAAGAGGTTTTTAGCTTTTCCAAAAGCCTGTGGCAGTGTGTCGCCCGGCTTGATAAGATCTTTTCGGGCACAGGTAATTCCCACCAAAGCTATGAGCAGTAAAAGAATGCCTGATTTTAAACGACTTACATTTTTAGTTTTCATTCAGTATGAATTTCAATATTCGCGATTAATTAGCTTGTTTAAATAATCAATGATGTCATCTTTATACTCTGAGCTGTTAAACGCTTCAAGATGATTCATTGCATTTTCGTAGTGATATTCTATAGTGGCTCTTGTTTTTTCGATTACACCGAGGCTCGTGTAAAGGTCAATAATTTTTTCGACATCCTCTTTACCGGCAACCGGTTTCTGAAGTACTTTTTGTAAAATCTCCTTTTGTTTCTTGTTGCCACTTTCTAACGAAAGGATCGACAAATATGTTTTCTTCCCTTCGATAATATCTCCGCCTTGTTTCTTCCCAAACTTCTCGGGATCGGCGATAACATCCAAAAGGTCATCCTGTATCTGAAATGCCGTTCCTATTTCGGCACCGAACTCTTGAAGGTTGTAAAGATATTCGTCTTCTGCACCTGCAACAGCGCCACCTAGCTTAAAGGAAGCACTTATCAATGCAGCAGTTTTACCCCTGATCATTTTCAGGTAATCCTGCATGGTAACCTTTTCAATATCCTCAAACTCGAGATCATAAGCCTGTCCCTCACAAACTGTTCGCGCGCTCTCCAAAAATATATCCATGATGAGGGCATACTGCTCTTTACTGTATTCCTCATTGTTACCGTAATACTGCAGTTGTTCAAATGCCCAGGCATACATGGCATCGCCCGATAAAATTGCTGTAGAGGAGTCCCATTTTTTAAAAACACTCTCCTTGCCTCTTCTTGTATCGGCTGCATCCATAATATCATCATGAAGCAGTGTGAAGTTATGAAGCAGCTCAATAGCCATGCCTGCGGGCAAGGCACCTTCAGGATCACCTCCGCACAAGCCGCAACCGATTAGAGTAAAATAGGGACGTATGCGCTTACCCCCCAGTGAAAGCGTATAACGAACCGGATCGTACAAAGAATACGGGCGTTTGGGAAACTCAAGTTCACTGAGCTTTTGATGGATAAGTGAAGTAAGTTCTTTTTGACTATCGGTAGTGTTCAAAATCATTTTGCTGCTTTTCAGAAAAGCCAAATATAAGCATTTTAGGCAAAGATGTTATCTCTAAGAATCCCTCATATTGAGATGCTGCATGTTTAGGTCGGCGACCCGTTCGCAACCGGTGAGTGTAAGGATGATTTTTAACTGTTTCATCCACCTATGATATAAATCTTCAAGTCCCTCACGCCCTTTTTCTACTACTGCTTTAATAACAGGCTGAGCTGATGCCGTAAAGTCCGCACCAAGGCAAAGGGCTTTAGCAATATCCAGGCCGTTGCGTATGCCGCCCGATGCAATAATTTCAAAATCATGTGCCCCTTTCAGTTCTGCCACTTCCTTAAGGCACCGGGCGGTTGGAACTCCCCAGTCGTCAAAAAGAGATTCCGGGTTTTCATTAGACGGCCTTTCATTCTCAACTTTAGACCAGCTGGTACCCCCCGCTCCTGATATATCAATCACTGAAGCACCAACATTCAGCAATCTTTCCGCAACATTTCCGGTAATTCCGGCTCCGGTTTCCTTAACTATAACAGGAACGGAAGCTTGTTTTACCAGCTTGTTAATACCGTTTATTATCCCTTTAAAATTTCGATCGCCTTCAGGCTGCATCAACTCTTGAAGAGGATTAAGATGAACAATAACGGCATCAGCCTCTATGCTATTCACCAGTAAGTCGAAATGGTCACTTGACAAGCCCCCTATCAGTTGCTGGCCGCCTATGTTTGATGCAATAAAGGCTTTTGGAGCTTTCTCCCTGACGATTGAAAAAGAGGCGACGGCATCTTGATCCTCGAGCATAATCCTCTGGCTTCCAACACCGAAGGGAAGGTTATTGGTCTGACAAAATTCTGCAATGATGGCATTAACTGCCCCCGCGTCGGTGTACCCGCCGGTCATGGATGAGATAAACAATGGAAATGAAAATTGCCTGCCAAGAAATGCCGCTTTGGTATCAATATCATCAAAATTAACTTCAGGCAAAGCATTATGACGGAAATAGTAACGGTCAAAACCGGTCTGTTGAATGTATGAGGTATCGCCGGAAACCGTGAGGTCGACATGGTCTTTTTTTCGCTGCTTTATAGTCATTACTATAGCTTTTAAATCATTTCTTTAATTTCCAGAGCTTACATCCAATCAGGCTGTTTCCTTAAAATTATTAGCCAGCTCATTCAATGAATCACCGGTCACGCGGTACACTGTCCATTCTTCCATGGGTTCTGCTCCGAGTTTTTCATAAAAGCCGATTGCCGGTTCATTCCAGTCAAGGACCGACCATTCGAGCCTTCCGCAATTTCTTTCCCCGGCTAAGCTGGCCAGAAAACTAAGCATTGTTTTTCCGAAACCATTACCCCTATTATCAGGATCAATGAATAAATCTTCCAGGTAAATTCCGGGCCTCCCTAAAAAAGTAGAGAAGTTATGGAAGAAAAGCGCGAATCCTACCGGTTCCTGTTCGTATTCACCTATAATTACCTCTGCCTTAGCGTTATCACCAAAAAGAAATTTTTCCAGGCTGTCTTCTTTTGCCTCTACTTCATGTGCCAGCTTTTCGTATTCTGCCAGCCTCCTAATGAAATTGAGGATCATGCCCGTATCTTTAATCGATGCGAAACGGATAGTAAATCCGGGGATAGAGGTATTTATCAGTTCATTCATGGTTTTGGGTGTTGCGCTCAACCAATACAAAATTAAAGTCAGTTTAGATTATTTTAAATCATATACGAGCCGCCGTTAATATGAAAGGTAGATCCGGTCATATGCCTGACTTTACCGGAGGCCAGAAAAGCGACCAGTTCTCCCACTTCTCCGGGTGAGGTAATTTCGTCAAATGCCATACCTTCGGTTAAATATTCTTCACCGTAAACCTTTATCGAATCCATAGCCATATCCGTTTTTATAAAGCCGGGAGCTATAGAATAAGCCGAAATGCCTTTCTTGCCGAAATCGCGGGCAATACTTTTCGTAAATGCCACCATCCCCCCTTTTGAAGCTGCATATGCGGCGTACTCCTGGGTATCTCCGCGATAAGCAGCCCTTGAAGCCACATTAATAAGTATACCCCCTCCTTCCTTCTCCCACCGGTTTAAGGCCCATTTTGAAAGAATTGCTGAAGCCCTGAGGTTTACCTGCATGGTTTTATCCCAGCTATTCAACCAGGGATCATCTTCAGTATCAAACCCGCTTTCAATAAAAATTCCCGCATTGTTTATAAGCACATTCGGGGCAAGCTCTCTTTGGAAAAGCGGTTTGATTAATTGTTCTATTTCCTCCGGCTGTTCAAGGTCAACATGCAAGCCTTCAAAGCGATTGTTGGAAGTGAATTCATCAATAAATTCAGAACTGCGGGCAGTACCGATTACGTTGGCGCCTTGTGCCAGCAATTTTTGTGTTATGGATTTACCGATTCCGCGGGATGCTCCGGTAACCAGTGCGTATGTATTCTCATTCATTTAGCTACTCCAAATATTTTTATGGTAAGTTAAAATACCTGCAACCGGTATTCAATAATAGAACGTCTATTGCTTTGAATGAGCCGGGTTAAAAACAATGAGTAAAAGGATAGGCTTACAGGGTGCAAAACAAATCTTAACTCCGGTAGACCGGCACGTTAGAGCAAGCTTCCCCGTACATCAGCTTCTTAACATGGGGAACCAGTTTATTGGTGGCAAACAGATACACGCTTTCAGGGACCGGTTTTTCCTTGCTGCTGCAACCTTTCAGTATCACAAATTTATCCTTAAAGTCTTCCCAGTTTACTTCCTCAAGATTTCTGCGATACAGCTCAAATAGAAATGCTTCTTTTTCACCCTTAAAGACATCTTTGGCGAAAGGAGATGCATGCTGTGCTACAAGCATATAAGCCCATTTTGAGATGATGGCATCCGTGGAGCAGAAAACGGTTAGATACTTATCGGTATACTGTTGCCAGTCATGGTTCTCAAGGCGGGCACGG
The DNA here is from genome assembly GCA_035269475.1 of Halalkalibaculum sp. GTDB lineage: Bacteria > Bacteroidota > Rhodothermia > Balneolales > Balneolaceae > Halalkalibaculum. The sequence goes on along the minus strand of DATFJD010000319.1, from coordinate 280 downwards.
AATTCTTTCTCTTTTAAGATAAGCCCTTCATAGAGGAAATCTTTGAGATCAAATTCAAGGATGGGCGTCTCGTCATAGTATTTCTGAAGGTCAAGCGTCACCAGTTTGTTCGACTGCTTTACCTTATTGACAATCTCTCCTTCTTGTGTAGCCATAATGTCTATACTGAAAATGACTCTCCGCAAGAACAGGTGCGGGATGCATTGGGATTCTGAAAATGAAAACCTTCTCCTTGCAAGCCTTCGGTATAGTCGAGCTCGGTTCCAGACAGATACAAGAA
>DATFJD010000318.1:0-9258 GCA_035269475.1 Halalkalibaculum sp. | reverse complement strand
CAAAATATTACCTGGGAAATTAAGCAGAACAAACCGGTGATCATCTCCGAGTTCGGGGCCGGTGCAAAGCAGGGCTTTCACGCTGACAGCCTCACGCGCTGGTCGGAGGAGTATCAGGCTTACCTGTATCGGGAAACACTCAATATGATTGAAAAGATTGATCAGTTGAAAGGCCTCTCTCCCTGGATTCTGGTTGACTTCAGATCCCCAAGGAGACAGCTGCCTGAAATCCAGGACGAATGGAATCGCAAGGGGCTCATCTCCGACGACGGCATCAAGAAGAAAGCCTTTTACATACTGCAGTCTTACTATAAAAATAAAAAAGCGCAATCTGCCAACTGATATACTCCAGGTAATAGTTATAGCATTCTTTCTATGTGTCTGTTTACTGTAGCCATATCTCGAAGGTTCAAACATTCATATTATACGTAATGCATTCCGGAGTAAAGTCATGTATAAGCTAGCCTGTCTTTTTGTGTTGTTCTCGTTGATTAGCTGCCAGAGTATTACCTCTTCCGGTGATCACCGGCTGGGAAAAGAGTTTGAACTTGGGTTTGGTGAACAGGTAAGCCTGGATAATCGGGGCCTCAGCATAGAATTTAAAGACCTGCTCGAAGATTCGAGATGCCCGGAAGGCGTAACCTGTGTTTGGGCCGGGAATGCGCAGGTTGCACTCCTATTGAACGATAGCCAAGCAACCTTGAACACCTACCTTGAGCCGCAGGAAATGACTATCTCGGGCTACCGCATCGAGCTGATTTCCGTTTCGCCCTATCCCGTTTATGAGCAGGATATCGCCAAGGAAGACTATGTCGCTAAACTGGTGGTTGCCAAAAACTAGGCCTTCCCACTTCAGTTGCTGCGCACGGTTTTAAGAGGCCCGGACATCTTTCGCGGGCATAAATCAGTCATTCACTTCCTTCATTAATACCTCAATCGCTCTTTCCAGCTGCTAGCCGATGCCTTTGTCCAATTAACCCCGGCATATTTTTGACACTTACCGGAACTACACCCCAGCGGGATCCATCCGGGACCCTGCCCAGCCGGCATGTAGTGATATAGTGGTAGGCATCTTGCAAATATAAGCTGCTTCTCCGCCGGCTTAAGGAACCCGGTACAGATCATTTTTATAGGTAAAAGCGATATTGCTTCCATCCGGAGAAATGGACTGGATAACCTATCCATTTTGATGTGTTTTGAGCCGTAGCCAGGAATGAGCTGCATACAAAACCAGTTAGGGCAGCAGGTGTAAGACCATTAAAATTGATGCTCCATAATATTTCTCGCAGAGGATCGCAGATACATTTATTATCAACCTAATTTTTCATCAGCATAAATCTTTGAGAATAAAGGATTTGCATGCTCTTGAATTGATTCATTTGCCAAATTGGATTACACGTTTTGGACAGAGTTGACCTGTAACCAACTTTATATACTAGTCAAAAACAAGCTGCTGATATCCATTATGCATGTGGGTCGTCACAACAGTGAGCATTGATAGGCCGATCTTTACATCAGTAAGAACCTCATCCTGCGAATATCCCCGGGCAAGCAGGGATTGACCGCAGACATACAATTCAGCACCGGCTTTCTTCAAGGCATTTATCAGATTGACATTCGGGTTGTCCATTCCATTTTTTCGCTGATATGCAGGATGCTTTAAAATGGCTTCTGTGGCTCCTCCGTGTACAACAACAGCTACATTTAAATTTTCAGGCTTTACCCCTCCCAGCCCATGCAGGTTCATCAGACGAGCTACATTGTTGAGTCCGGAATTTATGCTCTCTTTATCTTGCTGTAAAGTTTTAAGATCTATAACAATTTTATAATTCAGTTCTGAGTCAGGGTTTATGGAATTTGGAATTTCATAGATCCCTCCAAATTCTTCAACAATCGGAAACCTGGCATCCTGAGCCAGAAGGTTACCGGAAGAGAATAGCAGAATTAAAAAAATGGGTAACACTCGAAATGCAACTTTCATATTTTAATGGCTTCTTTACAGTTAAAGTGTTCTCTTTGCGATTGGCCGTGGATTTTTTTGATACCTTGAAATTGCCCATACCCCCAAGGCAGGCCCTAATCCCAGTATTAGAAATACCCATGTGCTTTCCCAGTTTGCCCAAAGAGTGTTTACAAGCTGAATACTGAGAATCGTAATTGCGAAGCCAATGCTATTAACTATAGTCAGCCCCGTAGCAACAAAAGAACGATCTGCAGACTCAGCTACCAGCGTGGAAAACTGCGGTGAATCCGAAACAACAAATATGCCCCATGCCAACAGGAATATCATAAAGGGAAAAAAGGGCATCTGGAAAATAAACGGTGAAAGCAGGCAACAAAGCCCGGAAGCTATAAGTGATAGGAAAGCTACTTTTTTACTTCCAATTTTGAGAGACCAATTCCCCCCGACCGCACAGCTTATACTCCCGATACCTATAATCAAAAAGGAACAGAAACCAATATTTAGGTCAATTCCGGGATTGATTTTACTGTAATATCCTAGCATGACGGGAACAAAAGCCCAGAATGCATAAAGCTCCCACATATGTCCGAAATAACCGAATGCTGCAGATCGAAAATTAGTATCCTTGAAAAGCCGGAACATTGCTGAAGGCTTAAAAGCACCTTTATTGTTTTGAAATGGTCCGTCAGGTACCGCAAGATAAAGTAGAATCCCGCCAAAAGTAGCTAGCCAGGAGGTAGCAAATAAAATTGTTCTCCATGGCAGATCGGAAGTTATAAATTTAATGAGATGAGGAAATGCCGTACCCAAAACCAAAGCACCTACCAGGTATCCCAAAGCTTTACCCAGCCCTTCTTTGTGCCAGTCAGAAGCAATCTTCATGCCTACTGGATAAATACCGGCGAGAAAGAAACCGGTTGCAAACCGACTTGCCATTAAAAGAGTAAAAGAACCACTGTAAACAGTCAGGGCGTTAGCCCCGGCTCCCAGGATAGCACATCCCAAAAATACCTTGCCTGGAGAAATACGGTCGGCAACGCTTAAAAAAGCGAAGAGCAAGGTACCGATGATGAAACCGAATTGAACTGCGGAGGTCACATAGCCAACAGCCATTTCACTTAACTGCAATTCCTGTACTAAGTCCGGAATCACGGCATTGCCGGCAAACCAAAGAGAGGTACCTGCAAACTGAGCAAAAACAATAGCGGGTAGAATTCTTTTGGGTATTTTCTGATGCATTGATCCGATTCTTGTGTAAGCCTGCCTTACTGAAATTTATCTATTATACCCTTACAAAGAGACAGTAACAAGAGACCTCATGATCGCCTGATAGCATAGCAATAATTAAACCCGCTATTTTCTATTCCGAAAATTGGGACACTTCAGATGAAAAACAGAAATTGCGAGAGCCGAAACCGCATTCTAAAATTGGAGGGACGATTTTATTCCTAGATATTCATAAAGAAATAATAACCCATCATGCCGCTTGCTATCACTTTCATTAATGTACCTGCCAGGAAACCAACGAAGGAACCCCAGGCTGCCCGAAGAGCTTGGTCGGATGTTTTTCCGCCGGCCATTTCACCTACGAAGGCGCCCACTATCGGACCAATAATAATACCCAGGGGCGGGAAGAAGAAACCTGCAATCAATCCCAGTATGCTACCCCAAACACCGTAAGGCGAGCCCCCGTATTTTCGGGCGCCCCATGCCGGTACAACATTGTCCAGAAGCATTATTGCAATGACAATCAACGCCCAGATAATTAAAAACTGGACAGAAAAGGGCGGAGTGGAGGTAAGCTGTAGCAGTAACAGACCGACATAGCTGATAGGCGGGCCGGGCAGTACAGGCAGAAAGGAGCCCAATAAACCGGCAAGGATTAAGAGTGCACCTAAAATGATAATAATGGTTTCCATAACATGATTTTTTTACTGCTGAATACCCGTTTCACGAATTGCCGAACCCAATGTTACATTAGATAAATATCAGCCGTCGGTCGGGTTGCTAACCCGACAACTCAGGTCCCGGTAATTACTCTCCTTTCCTACATAGTAGCCAAACCCAAGTTTTATATTTGACGGGTTGGCAACCCGTCCGACATTAGCCAAAGCTTTCAACAAGATCCTGCTTGTAAAATACAGAGTGCTGATCTCTAAATATATAGGACCCCGCCACATGTTCCCTATATACTTATAGAACTATTAATCCTCTGGTTCAAAAATTAAAGCTCCAATGCCCAAACAAGCCAACAAACTTTTAACATACACCGTCGGTCGGGTTGCTAACCCGACCACTCAGGTCCCGGTAATCACCCTCCTTTCCTACATAATAGCCGAACCCAAGTTATATATTTGACGGGTTGGCAACCCGTCCGACATCAGCCGAAGTTTTCAACAAGATCCTGCTTGCAAAAAAGCGTACTAATATCTGGATATATAAGATCCTGCCACATGTTCTCATTATACCTTTAGAATCATCAACCCCCAGGTCCAATAATTAAAACCGCCAATGCCTCAATCAGCCAACAGGTTTTTAACATACACCGTCGGTCGGGTTGCTAACCCGACCACTCAGGTCCCGGTAGTTACTCCCCTTTCCCACATTATAGCCAACCCCAAGTTTTATATTTGACGGGTTGGCAACCCGTCCGACATTAGCTAAAGCTTGCAATAAAATCAGGTTTGCAATAGGTGTGAGGCCAGTCACTCCAATGCTTGACTAAACCTGCTTTTACGGGATTATTCAAAGTATAAGCTATAGTATCTTCCAGCTCTTCGAAATCCCGAATCACACGGTCATAACTTTCAGACTGCCAAAAAGCACCTTTTCTTCCAAGAATCTTATTGCTTTCATAAGCCGTATATCTTTTTAACTCCTGTAGTATCACTGTAACTGGATATTCTTTTTTTGTAGAATCAGAAAGGCTATCAACTGTTCGTTTTTCAAAGTGTTCAAATACTATGTGAACATGATTAGACATCACACAATATGCAAACAAGTCATATTCATTTGAATCCCTGTAGTGCATGGCCTCCCGGACTACTTTAGCAATGGCTGGGTGCTTTAACCATATAGGACCTGTATCTCCGGTATCTAAAGCCAGCTCGTATTTACTAAATACTTCTTCATGGAATCTACTTTGTCTATTAAAATCAAAAGGATTGGTAGAATTTTGAAGTTGCCTACGTAATATTCTTAATTCGTTGATTGCCTGCCGGGGTAAAGAGTCTGCTAGCCTGAACGTAATGAAATACTGAGCTCCTTTCGGTTGCCAATGCGGCAGTTTCCTTCGATAAAAGTCCATAAGAAGTTACCCCATAGGCCCGGTTGTTAACCTAACCATTTAGATTAATGGAATTAACACTCCTTTCTTACATAATAGCCGAACCCAAGTTTTATATTTGACGGGTTGACAACCCGTCCGACATCAGCCGAAGCTTTCAACAAGATCCTGCTTGCAAAATACAGAGTGCTGATCTCTAAATATATAGGCCCCCGCCACATGTTCCCTATATACCTTTAAATTCACCAATCCCCTGGTTCAAAAATTAAAGCTCCAATGGCCAAACAAGCCAACAATTTTTAATTAACCCGTCGGTCGGGTTGCTAACCCGACCACTCAGGTCCCGGTAATTACTCTCCTTTCCCACATATAATCACCCTCCTTTCCCAGATAATAGCCGAACCCAAGTTTTATATTTGAGGGGTTGACAACCCGTCCTACAACAATTAATTATTTTAATGATATCCGGCTTTCATCAACTCTTCTTGCAGAGCCGGTCTGTTCTTGTAATCGGATTGTAGAATCCCGGCCACCTCATGCGCCGTATCTCTTCCTCCTAGAACTTCTAGTCGCTTTAGAATTCTACAGGTTTCCCGGTAATAGTTCCGTCCTGTATTTGTTTTCATATAATTGATCAGCCCCTTTTTGTAGAGACTCATCAGTTCATCAAAATAGTGATCTTTCAGCCATGAGTCATAGTGTTGTAAAGTCCTTAAATCGGGATTTGTATGCACATAGTTAAAAAGCCCTTCCCAGTTTTTTTCATCAATACAAATAGAAGGAACCAAGCTCGAATATCTCCACCTGCCTTGATTTTGAAGCTCCTTCAGAAGTTCGTCACTTTTTTGAGTCCATTCTTTTTCATCATATAGCTTTTTCAATCTCTTATACCAGTCAAGGCTGCCGGTATCATGTAATAATTGTCTTACATACTTCCTCTGTTCACTAATATTTTCTTCTGCTACTGCTACCTTAAGCAGCCATTCCAGCCAGACGCTGTTTAGTCCAGGTTTAGATTTGAACTGCTTTACCGCCTTCTCACAGTATGCCCGAACTTTATCATATTCCTTTCGAAGCCAGGCTTTGTGGATTAACTTTTCCATAATATTGGAGAGATTGCTGTTCTCTTCCATAAATCTCAGCTGCTTTTCTTGCTGTTGTAAATCCTCATAGAGTTCAACTAACAAGGATGCATATTTCTCTAAGTCATAGGAACTCATGAAATCTGAAGACGATTTATTTCTACTTTGCTCAAACCGTTCGGTAAGCAGTGATTCCAAGTGATTGATCTCTTCTGCAGTTTTAGCCAGTTGAACAGCCAAATCTAAAAAACGGAAATGAAAGCCCCATCCTTCATATCGTTCATCATCAGCCTGTTTCAAACAGTTCTTATAGAAAACGCGGCGCGTGGATTCTTCGAGTTCTTTACCGGCTGCTTCATTCAGCAGGCTGAACGACCATTCAACTAGATTACCAACATCTCCTTCGGAATCATCAATATATTGAAAGGCCGGTACCAGCTCTTCAATAATGACCTGACAGGCAACAATAACTGAACTTGTACCGTGCTCCCTGAGTTGTTGCTCCGCTTTTGAAAGCATTTCCTGAATACCTCCCAAGTAGGTTTGGGCTTCATTTGGATAAATAATACTTCGACGATTCTTAGCCGGCTGCAGCATGCGCTTAACCTGTCTGCGAACATCAGATGCGGTTTGCGGAGTAGGAGTATCCATTGAAATGACACGTGACATAAATATTGATCGGAAATAGCGATCCTCTTCTAAAATTTCCTGCAAAAAACTGCGAATCTGTTCAGGCGACAACCGTTCTAATGCTTCTTTTACCTGTTCAGCAACTGATTTGCGGGATGATTTTTTACCCTCCTTTTTCTTATCTGATTTCTCCAGTGGATTTTTTCCTCGCAAACCTTCTTCATAATTAGCATCAGAATCATTGCCCATCATTTTAAAACGAAGCAGGTATATCATCGCCACTAAGTGCTTGCAGATTCCACCATAAGAATAAGAATATGGACAACTGCAATAGACCTTATCAACTACTCCTTCTTTAACTTCAAGCTGAACCTGATAGAGTTCGGTTCCGTGTACCCGGGCTTCCCACTTACCGGGCTCTATTTCTTTCAAGCTCTCGATAGCACCACCAGCAAAATATTCTTGCCCGCGTCTATTTATTACCGGATCAATAAATGATTCAAAGTTTTCAATTGGAAAAGGCATGACCGGAAGATCTAATATTTTTGTTAATATTGGCTTTTAATTTATAGCGTCCTAAACGTTAAAAACTAGTGCTATGGCAACTATAAAATGACGAGTAAAGTGGAATGCATGTGAATATCGAATATCTCCCATAGGGATCCCTTCGGGAGAACAAGTGCCAAAGGCATTCTTCCGAAGCTCCAAAGGAATTCCTTCGGGAGAATCCCTATGGGTCTATGGAAGAACCGCAGAATATAGAACAATATAATCCCACATACGAGGCTACAAGCCTCTCCGAGCGGACACATTATTTCTGTATACCCCTATTACCATATACATACTTTTTCCCTTATATCCTTAATCATTGACTTAACACTAGATATGTTGAACCAAGTAACTTCCGTTAATGAGATAGGAAAGTCACTCTTCTTTTTCATTGGGATAGTAACACACAATAATAGCTGAAATTTGCAATTTTCTTATTTTCAAAGGTCTCTTACATCCGATGCGGTATTACTGTTATTTTCGATCTCTAAAAATTAAATCCCGGGAATTCAAGCGTTACAATATTCCAATAACCAAGGTTTCCTTTGTGCAATGTTGCCCGGGCAGTACCTTCAAAACAATGGGAGACGTCTCCGGAAACAGCCGTAAAACTAAGTTGGAAAGTAACTGAACTCCTCATCTGCTCCTCATCAATCTTTATATCAAAATCTTCCAGCTTTTCAATAGTGAAGTGTTCATATAGGTCTCCAAATGCAATAGCTTTCTCAACCGCCTTCTCTTTTGAAATGAATTCCTCTTTGGAGTTTAAAATAGATTCTGCAAGATGCATGTCTAAGTAGTCACGAAAATCGCTCGAAAGTGTCTGTCTAATAAAGTCATCCAGTGTCTGTTCAATGTCTAACCCATCATTGGGATGGAATTCTTCATAAATAAAACAGGTTTGCAGACCTTCAATCTTTAGATCATCAATTTCATGCTGAAACAGCTCTTCAATGATAAATCTATAAATCTCAGCGGCCGGCATTTCAACTATAGTTTCCAAATAAAGACCGTTTTCGGCCATTAACTTCTGAACTTTATCCAGCATTTTTTCTGCCTCATTCAGAGTCAGCTTTTCAATCGATGGAAATTCCGGATTACCCAGACGCTCGGATACCGTTATTTGATCTACGTTACCTGCCTGCTCTTCAAATTGGGTAATATAATTGAGCCATTCACTTTCTATCTCCGCCGGAATTTTATTATTTGAGAAAAAGAGGGCATCATTGAAGGCAGACAACTTTAGTTTTTCAATTTCATTTCCCATGTGGAGCTTTTCTTCCCGGCTTAGCTCCCGATTCCCCTCATCTGATTTGCTCATGGCCAACCTCCTTGTGAAGTTTGTTTAGTGATCCCTTGTGAATGTATTACCTATCTATACCGACAATAACTAACTGATAATACTTGTTTTACCCCTGCAAACCTATCATGATTAATACTTAGTCAGAGTTTTTCGATATGTTTCCCGAAGATCAGTTTGGCATCTCGTCCTACAACGGTCTAAAAGATATCTGCATACCTTGTCAATAGCTACAGAGCCATATCAGAAAAGGGAGCTTCCACCCTGCTGCTGTTATTACGCGTTTCGAATTTCGATCATTTGAATTTCGAATTTTTATTCCCTATTCCACCATCGGTAAATCTACGCCCCGCTCCTTGGCTGTTTTTATGGCCTCCTCGTACCCGGCATCGGCGTGACGCATAACCCCGCTACCGGGATCATTGGTAAGCACTCGTTTCAGCCGGCG
>DATFJD010000317.1:0-4050 GCA_035269475.1 Halalkalibaculum sp. | reverse complement strand
CCCGAATGAGACGGCTTTGTTTCTGGATAAATATCGTCCGCCTAAAAAAAGCAATGTCATCGATTTTTTTCAAGTATTGGAGGGGCTTGCCATACAGAAGCTTTCACTGGCAGATAAGGATAGGCTGATGTACCTACACTTTGAGGGAGGGAAGCAGCTGCTTTTTAAGCTCTATGGGGGCAATCCTAACGTGTACCTCATTGAAAATAACAGGATAGAAGATGCCTTTAAGAGCCCTGAGGATGTTAAAGGTAAGGAACCTCCACAGCCTCAGGCGCCTTCCTTTGCCGATGATATAACCGAAAAGGCGAAACCCAAAAATCAGATTACAAAACTCAATCCACTGCTTCCCAGAAATCTCTTGCTCTATCTGATTGAACAGCACCGGGTAGATGAGATGAATGTACCTGAGGTCAAAGAGTTTGTTGAAAGCATTACCGATGCCCTGGAAAAGGAACCGCATCCCAGGGTACTTGAAACGGGTGATCTTTGCCTTTGGTCCCAAGAGATCCTCGATATGGCCAATGATGCCACTTTTGATACCGTAAACAAAGCGGTGCTGCATGCCTACAGGAATGCCGTGCATTTGAGGCGCCTGCATAACAAGAAACAAAATGTTTTGCAGCTGCTGGATCGCGTAACTTCCAAAAAGGAGGCGCAGCTGGAACAGCTTAAACAAGCCGATAAAAGTCTTGAGAGGGCTGACGAATATGAAAAATACGGTCACCTGCTGATGGCTAATGCCCACCGGTCACTCGACTACGGGAAAGAAGCTATTGAACTGGAAGATTTCTACGAAGAAAATGAGACCGTAGAGATTCCGGTTAAGGAAGGGTTGTCCATTGCTGAAAATGCCGAGTATTATTATGATAAGGCAAAATCGTCACGTAAATCCTATAAAGAAGCCAAGAAACGTATTCCTTCTGTAGAAAATGAGGTTAAGCTATCTAATCGTCTCCTGGAGGAGGTAAAAGAAATTCAGCATCTGCCTGAGCTGGAATCCTGGATGAAAGACCGTTCCGACGAACTGGAGAAATTCGGCTATGGCGTGGATGAAGATGCTCAGGCCAGTTCGCCTTATCGAAAATTCAAGGAAGGGAAATATGAAATATGGGTGGGTAAAAGCGCCAAAAGCAATGATCAGCTGACGAGCCTGGCCCATAAAGAAGATGTTTGGCTGCATGCTCGGGGCGTGGGGGGATCGCACGTTGTGATCAGAATGGGGAATCAAAAAGAGTATCCACCCAAGAAAGTCATACTGAAAGCTGCGGGATACGCTGCTTACTATTCAAAGGCAAAAGGAATGGAAATGGCTCCTGTGATGTACACTAAGCGCAAGTATGTAAGGAAACCTAAAGGTGCCGCACCGGGCGCCGTTGTAGTAGAGCGGGAGAATGTTGAGATGGTGCCTCCTTTGAATCCAAAGAACAATTAGGCCGCATAACATGATATCGAATTTACCGGACCGAATATTTCTCTGCGGTTTCATGGGAGCCGGAAAATCAACCATTGGCAAAAAGATTGCTGAGAGGCTGGAGCTGACTTTTTTAGATCTCGATGATTATATTGAACATGAAGCCGGGAAAAATATACCTGAAATTTTTGAAGAAGGAGGAGAGCAAGCATTTCGCAAGGCCGAGCGTAAATGTATTCTGGAGGTCGTAAGGACTTTTGAAGGTGTAGTAGCCTTGGGAGGGGGAAGCCTGCAAAATCAGCATATGGTTGATCACATTAAATTAAACGGGCTTCTTGTATTTATTGAGACCCCAATTTCCGTTATCTTAGAACGTATCAATGAAGATACGAACCGCCCTTTGTTGCTAAATAAAGACGGGACGGTTAAGGAAAAGGAAATGTTGGAAAAAGAACTCAGTGCACTTTATGATAAACGGCTCCCACTATACCGGCAGGCGGAACTGACTGTTACCGATGATGGAGAGAAAAATATAGAGACCCTGGTTGACAATCTTATGAATAAAATAAAATACCATGTCTCTCACTACTGAGGTTTCAGTATCCATTGAACAGCAATATGCTGTCACTATAGGGACGGATTTATGGAGTGATGTGCGCAGTTTCTGCAGCAATCACTATTCGCTTAATAAGCTTGTTATCATAATTGATGCACATGTAAACCGCCTGCACGGAGAGGCCGTTCGCAGGGAGTGTTCAGCGATATTTGATGAATTGAGTATTGTAGAAATACCCCGCGGAGAACAGAGCAAGTCTATCGCTTGCTGGAACAAAACAATAGATGCGGTCTTAAAGAGTGGGGTGGAGCGAAAGACACCGCTGCTTGCCGTGGGAGGCGGCGTGACCGGCGATTTGGGAGGGTTTGTTGCAGCTACTGCTCTCCGGGGAATCCCCCTGATTCATATGCCCACCAGTTTGCTCGCCATGGTAGATAGTTCTATTGGCGGTAAGACGGGTATTAATCACGAGACAGGAAAGAACCTGATTGGATCTTTTTATCAGCCCGACGCGGTTTTTGCAGATGTTAATTACTTGAAAACGCTATCTGAAGAAGAATGGGTCAACGGGTTATCAGAAATTTTAAAATATGCCGCCATTACTGATTCCTCCCTATTTGACCTGGCTTTAGAATGCGTGGATTCGGGGTTCCGGCCTAATGAGTCATGGACAAAAATTATTGCTGAAAGTGCAGGAATCAAAAGCGATATCGTTTCGTACGATGCGCTGGAAGCCGGCAGAAGAGCCTTTCTCAATTTCGGGCACACATTTGGACATGCACTCGAAAAAAAAGCGGGCTACGGTACTATTTCGCACGGGGAAGCCGTTCTTGTAGGTATGCTGGCGGCTTGCCGGGCTTCGAACGACTTGGGCGGCAATGTACGCCCGGAAATTTTTGATGATTTTATTGATCTCTATTCCATTCAACTGGATAAGCATTCAATGCCAATCGACGGGTTGATCGATGCAATGAAACACGATAAGAAAGTACAGGACGGCCAAATCCGGCTGGTACTTCTAAACGAATGGGGAAGCCCATACCTGCATACTTGCACAGATGACGGGCTCTTGACAGATGCCTGGAATTTTGCATACCGAGCCATTAATGAAAATACCTAATTATCTTTTAGCATAGACTTTGTTTTTACGCTGGTTTCATAAAATTTGGAAGTACTTCTGGACGATCTTGCTGTCTGCCCTGCTGATCATAATGATCTTTGCAGGCGGTTTGCTGGGCATACTTCAGATGCAGACTACCAAAAACTATATATCCGAGCGAATTGAAGATGATTTCGGCAGGGCCTATAATGCAAAGCTGGAGATCCGGGAACTTGACGGGCTTATCCCTTTTAATTTTCAGCTTCAGGATGTATCGGTCGTGGATAGCAGCCGTGCCGATTCATTGCCGGGAGACACCCTGGTTAGTATAAAACAGGTGAAGGCCAGCCTTGATGTCTGGAGCCTGTTTCAGAATAAGATCTCAATTACCGGTTTCTCAGTTAGCTCCCCCAAGTTACAGCTGATCAGCAATGAAAGCGGCGGTTATACCCTGGGTGAATCCCTGGCAAGAAAGGAAATTGTACAAGAAGAAGCAGGAGCAGAGACCCCCGGATGGACTCCTAATATTGAGATTGTGGCACCGCAGCTCACCGTTACGAATGGCGAGCTGTTCATTGAGAAACTGTACGGGGATTATGCTCGTATTAATCTGCCGGAACCCCTCCGGGTGCGGAACATTAGCACCAATATGTTTCTGGAAGTCAGCGAAACGCAGCTCTTCTGGGATATAGAAAACCTGGAAGCCGACATTCTTAATATTGAAGCGGGGAATATTCGAATCAACGGCCAGGTCTATAATGACGACCGGTTCCTGGAATTTAACGCGTTTAACCTGATGGCCGGAAATTCTGAGATCAGGTTAAACGGTGAGATCGACGGGGTCAATTTATACCGTGAAGATATTCCTTCACAGTTGCGAAAAGCGAGCTATGATATTGATGTCAGCTCCAATAGAATAAACCTTGAGGAATTCAAGGGGGTATTCACCGGCCTGCCGTCTATACCCAAACCCATAGAGTT
>DATFJD010000316.1:0-2467 GCA_035269475.1 Halalkalibaculum sp. | reverse complement strand
CAACGGCGCTTAATTTTGAAAAAACCATACTCAGCAATGTTAAGCTTATCAGCGTGGTGGAAACATTTACCAACCTGCAGCGCAATGTGAGAAGTACCGACGTTGTGTTTTCGAATGAAGTGATAGGCAAGATCAATAACTACCTGAATATGTCCTTCCAATTTGTGATGATCTATGATGATGATTTTTCAACGAAGGCCCAGATCAAGCAGGTACTGTCGGTAGGGCTTTCTTATAGCATTCTTTGACTGGATATACTGGAAGTTAGAAGTTAGACGTTGGAAGCTGGAGACTCGAAGTAGGTTGCTATAAGGATGGTATTAAAACCATTGGAGACTGTTCAATTAAGTGTGTCATAACTAACTTCCAGCCTCCAAAATCCAGCCTCCAGCCTCCAACATCCAACATCTAATCTCCAGCTTCTACTCCACATCAAATTCAATTCCCTGTGCAAGAGGCATCTCATCACCCCAGTTGATGGTATTGGTCTGTCGGCGCATATAGGCTTTCCAGGCATCTGATCCTGATTCCCTTCCACCGCCGGTTTCCTTTTCTCCACCGAAAGCACCGCCGATTTCGGCTCCGCTGGTTCCCACATTGATATTGGCAATACCGCAGTCTGACCCTCGTGCACTTAGAAAAGTTTCGGCTTCACGCATATTCAGGGTAAACATGGAAGAGCTGAGCCCCTGCTTTACCCCGTTGTGCATGGCTATAGCTTCGTCAAGGTCACTGTATTTAATGAGGTAGAGAATGGGGGCAAAAGTTTCTTCCTGAACGATTTCATAGTCGTTACGTGCAGTTACAATGGCCGGATTTACGTAGTGGCCACCCTCAAGGCCTTCCTTGTCAATGGTTTCCCCGCCATAGACCAGTTCGCCACCTGCTTTCTGAACTTCTTTCAAGGCTGCTTTCATACTTTTTAAGGCATCCTCATCAATCATGGGTCCGACAAGCGTGTCTTCATCCAGCGGGTTGCCGATATTAATTCCCTTGTAAAGGTTGACCAGCCGTTCTTTCACCTCATCAAAAACGGACTCATGGATAATCAGCCGGCGCGTTGAGGTACAGCGCTGCCCGCAAGTTCCCACCGAGCCGAATACGGTTGCCCTTATTGCCATCTCAAGATCGGAGTTTTCGGAGATGATAATGGCATTGTTGCCCCCGAGCTCGAGGATGGTTTTGCCCAGACGGGCACCGACCGTTTTTGCAACTTCCTTGCCCATCCGGATGGAACCGGTTGCGGAAATCAGTGGGATTCGCTCGTCTTCAGCCATCCACTCTCCAACTTCTCTTCCGCCGGTTACCAGGTTGAATACCCCTTCGGGTACGTCATTCCTTTTAAGGACTTTTGCAATGATTTTCTGTACCGCTATCCCGCACAGGGGCGTCTTTTCCGATCCCTTCCAAATCATGACGTCCCCGCAAATAGCTGCAATCATGGCATTCCAGCTATAGACGGCAACTGGAAAATTAAAGGCGGAGATGATTCCGCAGATGCCGAGCGGGTGCCACTGTTCATACATGCGGTGTTGCGGCCGTTCAGACTGCATGGTCTTTCCATAGAGCTGCCGGGACAGGCCTACGGCAAAATCACAGATATCGATCATTTCCTGAACTTCTCCCAGGCCCTCCTGGTAAATTTTGCCCATTTCATAGGATACCAGCCTGCCAAGGTCTTCCTTGTGCGCCCTGAGTTCCAGCCCGATTTGGCGAACAATTTCTCCCCGTTCCGGGGCCGGTACCATGCGCCAGTCTTTGAATGCTTCCCCGGCTTTTTCCACTACCCGGTCGTAATCATCGCGGGAGGTTATCGTGGTGCGGGCTATTTCAGATCCGTCAACAGGAGTATGGCTGGCAATGTCATCCGTATTATCCTTGCCTAGAAACTCTTGCCCTGTACTCGTTCCGGGATTTATTTCGTCGATACCTAAGTTTTTTAAAAATTCCATGATACACCTTTTGTTAGCTTAATAATTTCGTGCTTAAGATAAGGATTGTTTTTATGTTTTGAGAACATATTGAAAGCCCCCGAGCATAAAAACCAATATTGAATTAATCCCTGAATTCTGTAATGAAAGACATCTCAAATAGCCGGCTGACTTTGCTCAGAAAACTTAACAGGAAGAAGTACCGTGAGCAAGAACATCTTTTTGTAATCGAAGGGGATAGGGCGGTAGAGCAGGTCATAAGCAACGCTAAGCTGGTAATAAACGAACTGTTCTTCGATGAATCTCAAAGATACTGGGAGCAGCTCGAATGGAGGGAACCGGCAGAACAGTATCCTTCATCTGCAGTTACAAGAGCACATTTTGAGGAAGTCAGTGATACCGATAACCCGCAGGGAGTCCTGGCTCTTTGCAGGATGCCCGCCGAGGCCCCGGTTGCTGAACTGGCGGAACAACCGGGCATCTTGCTGGCAACCGACGGCATTCAGGATCCCGGAAACCTGGGAACCATGATAAGT
>DATFJD010000315.1:0-3108 GCA_035269475.1 Halalkalibaculum sp. | reverse complement strand
CTGGGTAATGCGTGGCTCGTTTCGGGATAATTTTGCCCCCAGAGATATAGTATAGGACTCATAATTCGCATGCTGCTTGACATGGGCGCCGGTACGGGCAATGTGTATAGCCTGCTTGCTGTCGCGCTGGATCTTGGTATGTTTAACATAAGCATCTCTTTCCAGATTGATCTCAGCAACAGGCAAGTTGAAATACTTGTTATCACCAAGCCCTACATGCTCCTCAACGATAGTTATTTCTGATCGCTCGTCGGCAACTACCAGGCACCGCGAGGTTGTAAAATAAGTCTCTTCAGAATCAGTTTGGATATTCAGCAGCTGAACCGGAGTATCAACCTTAGTGTCTTTAGGCACGTAAATAAATGCACCGTCCTGAAGAAAAGCATTGTTGAAGGATGTAAAGATATCCCCTTCAAAATCAGCGTAACGGTTAAGGTGCTCTTTGATTAACGGATTGTTATCTGCCGCTAGATCGGCTAGATTTCCAATCACAACACCTTCCGGGAGGCCATCAACGGACGAATGTTCCTTAGAAAACAACCCGTTGATGAAAACCAGTCGAGAATCCATGCTTTCAGGAAGGAAGTATTCGCTGATATCCGGAACCTCAACATCAAGGTCACGCGCAAGTACATAATTATCTTTATAAAGATCCCTGAGACTGATAAAGCGCCAATCTTCATCTTTGGGTTTGGGAAAAGGCGTATTCCTTACCTCTTCTGCCCCCTTAAGACGCAGTTCATCTAGAAACTTCGATTTACCGTTCAAAGAACCCTGAAACTTCAGCAGCTCAGGTAAAAATTCGTTTGTCTGTCGCTTAATTTTTGCCATTTCTTAATTTGGTTCTCCATTAACTGATACAGATGCCAGGTCAGTAAGCCAGTCATAGCCCTCGTCCTCAAGCTTGACGGCCAGTGCCTTATCACCGGATTTAACAATCTTTCCATCCAGCATTACATGCACATGGTCTGGGACGATGTAGTCAAGTATCCTTTGATAGTGGGTGACCAGGCAAACCGCTTTGTCTTCATCTGCAAGCTGATTAATGCCTTTTGCAACAATTTTCAGTGCGTCAATATCAAGGCCTGAGTCGGTCTCATCCAGAAAAGACAGCTTCGGGTTCAGCACAGCCATCTGGAAAATCTCATTGCGTTTCTTTTCACCGCCAGAAAATCCGGCATTAACACTTCTGTCGAGAAACTCTTTTTTCATCTCCACAATTTGGAGACGCTCTTCCACATAATCTTCAAACTCAAGCGGGTCAAGCTCATCCCTGCCCTGTTCCTTTGCAATGGTGTTATATGCCTGTCGAAGCAGGGTTTTATTAGTCACACCCGGTACTTCTACAGGATATTGAAAGGCAAGAAAAATGCCCAGGTGAGCCCGTTCTTCAGGGTCAAGCTCCAATATACTTTCACCCTCAAATAGAACGTCACCCGAAGTAATTTCGTAAGCGGGGTGACCGGCTACTGCCTTTGAAAGGGTTGATTTTCCACTTCCGTTAGGGCCCATGATAGCATGGATTTCGCCTTTATTTATTTTAAGATTGACGCCTTTGAGGATTTCTGTACCATCCTCTTCTACAGCGACATGTAAGTCTTTGATCTCTAGCACGTTAAATAATTGTTTTAATGTTGTTTATAAGTTTAATGACTTCGTTAATACCCCGCATTTCCCTCACAGGTGTTCGTTGAGCGGGTGGATGATTAACCTACGCTGCCTTCGAGCTTAATGCCAAGCAGTTTATCGGCCTCAACGGCAAATTCCATTGGCAGTTCTTTCAGTACCTCTTTGGCAAAGCCGTTGACTACCATCGAGATGGCATCATCTTCATCCATGCCTCTCTGTTGCAGGTAAAATATCTGGTCTTCACCGATCCTGCTGGTTGTTGCCTCGTGTTCTACCTTGGCAGTTGGGTTTGCCGACTCGATATAAGGAAAAGTATGAGCACCGCAGGTCTGGCCGATCAGCATGGAATCACAAACCGAGTAGTTCTGTGCATTCTCGGCTCTCGGACTGATTTTCACCAAGCCACGATAGCTGTTGTTTGATTTTCCAGCCGATATACCTTTCGAGATGATCGTGCTTTTGGTATTCTTGCCGACGTGAATCATTTTTGTTCCGGTGTCGGCCTGCTGTCGCTTGTTCGTAACCGCGACAGAAAAGAACTCACCTATTGAGTTGTCACCGGCAAGTATTACGCTGGGATATTTCCAGGTAATAGCAGACCCTGTTTCGACCTGCGTCCAGGAAATTTTTGAATTGTCACCGCGGCAATGTCCACGCTTGGTCACAAAGTTGTAAATACCGCCATTCCCTTCATCATCACCGGAGTACCAGTTCTGAATGGTAGAGTACTTTATTTCGGCATTGTCAAGAGCTACAAGTTCTACTACAGCCGCATGCATCTGTGTTTTAGAAAACATCGGTGCCGTACATCCTTCCAGGTAACTGACATGACTGTTCTCTTCACAGATGATCAATGTTCTTTCAAACTGGCCGCTCTGCATATTGTTGATCCGGAAATAGGTGGATAGCTCCATCGGACAAACAGTATCTTTAGGGACATAGCAGAAAGAACCGTCGGAAAATACAGCTGAGTTAAGCGCTGCATAAAAATTGTCGCCTTTCGGAACCACCGAACCCATGTATTTCTTAACCAGTTCGGGATGATCTTGAATGGCCTCTGATATGGAGCAGAAAATCACACCTGCTTCAGCCAGTTTCTCCTTGAAGGTTGTAAAAATTGATTCGCTATCGAATACGGCATCCACAGCTACGCCTGAGAGCATTTTTTGCTCTTCCAGGGGTATTCCAAGCTTGTCATAGGTTTCTTTTATCTGCGGATCGATGTCATCCAGGCTTTCCGCTTTCTTTCCGCTTTTATTTTTTGGCGAAGAATAATACTGAATATCCTGAAAATCAGGTTTTGGATACTCAATATTTGCCCAGTCCGGCTCTTCGAGCTCCTGCCACTTTTCAAAAGCTTCCAGACGAAATTCCGTTACCCACTCCGGCTCGTTTTTGCGGCGTGATATTTCACGGATAATTTCTTCGTTAATTCCTTTTGGAAAGTCTTCATATTCAATGTCGGTAGTGAATCCATAC
>DATFJD010000314.1:0-4848 GCA_035269475.1 Halalkalibaculum sp. | reverse complement strand
CATATTCCGTACGCAGCTCCTCGGCTTTTTCATGCAGCTCATCATCATCCTGCTTGAATACAACCTGTGTGATTCCGTATCGATCACGGAGATCAATAAAGATAACTCCGCCCAAATCTCTTCGCGAAGCCACCCAGCCATTCAGTACTACGTCTTCCCCGGTTTCCTTTCTTGAAAGTTCACCGCAAGTGTGCGTCCTTTTTAAGGTCATAAATTTCTTTTATGCTTTAAATTTCTATAGCAGTCCATTTTAAAAGCCTGAAAATAAGTATAATGAAAACCAATCGCTTCCCAATATTATAACATAATGAGCCACGATACCCTTTTTCTGATCAATGCCTGTTCCAGTTTTTTTATGGCGGGACTAATCTGGTTTGTTCAGGTAGTGCACTACCCATCTTTTCTCAATATTGAGCCTTCGAACTTTCAGTACTTTCATAAAAAACACATCACGCGTACCGGACTGGTGGTGATACCGCCTATGCTTATTGAGCTGGCAAGCTCCGCTATCCTCACCTTTTATTACACTGACCTGCCACTGATTAACAGCCTGGGATTCGGATTAGTACTGGCCGTTTGGCTCTCAACCTTTTTGCTGCAGGCGCCTTCCCACGGCAAACTGCAGAAGAACTTCGACAGAACAGTTATTATTAAATTAATACGAACGAACTGGATTAGAACTATACTCTGGTCTATAAAAGCCTTGCTTTCTTTCTATGGATGTTGTTACTTTTTAAGCAAATGGGGTAATTAAAAATACATTTCTCTATTTAATTTGGTTTATTTAATATATTAAGGCTCAACCTTCATTATTGAATGGTTGAAAACAATCACTACAGGGTGAGAAAAAAAGCTACCCATGGCAAAGATCAAAGTACTTATAGCTGATGATCACGAAATTCTTCGCTTTGGAATAAGTACGTTTCTTAATTCCGCCGAAAACATAAACGTGGTAGGTGAAGCATCCTCGGGTGACGAGTGTATTGAGCTTTTTAAACAGAAGGACCCGGATGTTTGCGTACTGGATATCAGCATGCCCGGAAAGAACGGCATTGAGACGACCAAAGCTATTCGAGAAATCGACCCGAATGTAAAAGTGCTTATCCTCTCCATGCATATTGACAAGGGTATCCTTGACCAAGTGCTGGAGGCAGGCATCAACGGCTATCTGTTAAAGGATACCGAAAAAACGGAGCTGCTGCATGGCATCGAATCAATTGCAAAAGGGCAGCAGGTGTTCAGCGATCCGATTCAGAAATTAATCACGAAATCCTATCTGAATGGCGGACGCACTCCGCATGACAGCATTACAAGCAGGGAACTGGAAGTGCTGCAGCTCATTGTTGAAGGATATTCCAGCAAACTGATTGCCGACAAGCTGAATATCAGTCCCCGCACCGTTGATACCCATCGCGGCAATATCATGCAAAAGCTGAATATACCCAATGCGGCCGGCCTGGTTCGCTACGCAATGGAAAATGACCTCGTTTCTAAGACCTGATCTACCAAAAAACTACGCAATTCTACTTAGACGATTTACCAGTTTTTATCTATTGACGGGCAAGCCCTCAGCATGTACTTTAGTAGTGCAAATGGGGTAATAGCCGTCTGTAGATGATATTTAGCAGCTCATCCTTGATTGGAGGGCTGCTAATTTTTTTACACCTATGCCTCAACATCCTCTCTAAGCTGCATATCGTAGAGCTTTTTATACAAACCGCCTTTAGCCAGCAGTTCATCATGAGTGCCCTTCTGTACAATTTCTCCCTGTTCAATAACAACGATTCTATCAGCATGCTGCACCGTGGAGAGACGATGGGCAATGATAAAGGTGGTCCTGTTTTTCATAAGTCTCTCCAAGGCCTCCTGCACCTGTGCTTCCGACTCGGAATCAAGCGAGGAAGTCGCCTCATCCAGCAACAGGATTCCCGGGTCTTTTAGAAGCGCACGGGCGATGGCCAAACGCTGTCGCTGACCGCCACTCAGTTTTACGCCCTTCTCCCCTACTTTCGCATCTAACCCTTCCGGGATCTGCTGTATAAACTCCAGGGCATTGGCATCGGCGGCGGCTTGCGCAATATCCTCACTGGTTGCATCCAGCCGGCCATAACGGATATTCTCTTTGATGGAAGTCCCGAACAGGTGCACGTCCTGCGGAACAATAGCGATCTGTTCCCGCAGCGACTTCTTTTGAATGTTACGGATATCAATACCGTCTATCAGAATCCTGCCCCTTTGAGGATCAAAGAATCTTGGTATCAAATTGATGAGCGTGGTTTTCCCGGCACCGCTGGGCCCGACTACTGCAATTGTCTCACCTGCCTTGATTTCCAGATTTATATCTTTCAGTACCGAACGGCCTTTTTCATAAGCAAACCGGACTTCCTCAAATGTTACTTTCCCATCAATTTTCTCAAGGCTTACCGCATCAACGGCGTCTTCGATTTCCGGCACCTCATCAAGCAGTTCAAAAATGCGATCGGAAGCACCTACCGCCGTATTGATATCTGTGTAAAGCCGTGACATCTGACTAATAGACCGGGATATGGCGAAAGCGTAAAATATAAAAGCGACTAAGTCACCGGTTGTCAGCCTGCCGGCTAAAACCTCCAGTCCGCCGAACCAAAAAATAATAACCAGGGTGGTCATGAACATGACACTGATACCCGACCAGAACAGGCTTGTAAGCAGTATTTTCTTTCGTGAGGTCCGGAAGAGGTTTTCCACGGACTCGGAGTACCTGCCCACCTCATAGACCTCCCGGGCAAACGCCTTGACAATCCGGATGGCCCCCAAGGCATCTTCCGCTACCGCTGTAGAATCGGCCAAATCATCCTGTATGTCTCTGGACAGCTTTCTAATCTTGCCGCCGAAGTACCGTGTAAGAAGGGTAACTACCGGAACGGTCAGGAACACGATAAGGCTGAGCCTCCAGTTGAGCATGATCATCAGTGCTATAGATCCCAGTAAAGAGAACGTAACCGTGATGGTTTGAGGAAGGGCATTGGTCAGGGCTGTACGCACAGAACCGACGTCATTGGTCAGGCGGGAGGTAATTTCCCCGAGCCGCTTGTCTGAAAAGTACCGGAAGCCCAGCCGGTGCAGGTGCTCATACAGGCTCTTCCTGAGATCCGTAACCACGCGCTCTCCCACCCATTCCAGCCAGTAAGTGCTGCCGAATGAGAGAAAAGCCTGTGCTACAAAAAGGCCGAACAGAACAAGGGCAATTATATTCAGCAGTTCGGCATCGGCACTCTGAAATACCGAATCGATCAGTGCTTTAAGGCCTAGTGGAACCGAAAGCCCGACCGCAGAAGAAGCTACTGCCAGCACCGTAGCTACATAGAATTTCACCCGGTAGGGCTTGCTTAAGCGGAAAATTCTCCTGATTGCGAGCCAGAGCGTCTTTGCATCTGATTTTGCGGGCTGCGTGCTTTCGTTGTTTTTATCCAAGGAAGTAATTTTAAAAGGCTGACCGTTGACGGAAGACAGATAACCGTGATACTAGAACGAATTACATAATTCCCGGAGTCATGATTCCCTGTATCTTTTTAATCCATCCCCGGTCACCTGTCATTCTAAATATTAATCAGCTATGAAATATTATTCTAAATAGTCAGATCTCAATATGGCAAAACACTTTACGTCTTGATATACATCCCACTTTTTGATGCGCTGCCTGTGCAGCCCTTCATATTGCATCCCCAGCTTTTCGAGTACTCTCCCGGAAGCATTATTACCGGTCATATGATGGGCCTCTACCCGGTTCAGCTTTAGCTTCCCGAAAGTATAATCCAGCACCTCCCCGGCCGCTTCGGTAGTAAAGCCATTGCCCCAGTAGGGCTTGCCCATCCAAAATCCGAGTTCTCCGCTGTCGTTTTTCTTATTCAGGCTCATTCCGACAGCCCCTAAAAGCTGGCCGTCCAACCGGTCACAGATAGCCCATGCAATTTCTTTCATCTGCTTGAAGTTATCCTGCTTGTCTCTGATCCATTGCTCAGCATCCTCAGGCTTCAAGGGATGGGGAATGCTCAGCGTTTTCGCTGCTATCTCCCGGGCCCCTGCCAGCTGCAGAACTTCCTCTTTGTCTGCAAGACTAAAACCTCTGAGCAGCAATCGGCCGGTATGAAGTTCAGGAAAGTTTTTCATTGTTCATTAAGCAGAACACAGATAATAAGGGTGGATACGCATTTTAATAGTTCATTTCCGTCCATTCCGCTTCATTCGTGTGCTATTTTATTCATTTTCGGAAAAGGCCGAATCGAATGCTGCGGATGAAGGCGGGAAGTCAATGCTTTTTACGTAGGCGCACGACTCTTCTGCCCCAAATTCACGATCCATGCCGCTGTCTTCCCATTCTACCGACAGAGGCCCGGCATACTCAATGCGATTCAGCGATCGAATCACTCGTTCAAAATCAATATTTCCGCGCCCCACGGACACAAAGTCCCAGAACCGGTCTTTATGCCCGAAGTCCAGATGGCCTCCGAATACGCCCGATCTGCAGGATTCATCCGACCACCACACATCTTTCATATGTGCGTGATAGATACGGTCACCGAACTCTTCAATAAAAGCTATATAATCCACACCCTGGTAACCCATGTGGCTGGGATCGTAATTAAAACCGAAAGCCTCCCTTCCATCCAGTACTTCAATTGCCCGCTCTGCTGTAGAAATATCAAAGGCAATTTCTGTAGGGTGAACTTCCAGTCCGAAACGAATCCCTTCATCATCGAACACATCGAGAATGGGGTTCCAGCGTGATGCAAAATCCTGGAAGCCTTCTACTACCATCTCAGGTTTGTTCGGCGGAAACGAGTATAGCTTCGACCAGATAGAACTGCC
>DATFJD010000313.1:0-4645 GCA_035269475.1 Halalkalibaculum sp. | reverse complement strand
GATGACCCTATCTGGGGATATTGCTGGAAAGATAAAAAAGAGCAACCTTTGGATGCTACGCGAGTCGCTTCAGGGAGATCCCTTCCGCCAGCCGGCGGATCGGGATGACTGCTTCTATGGAATGTTTTCTTTCTTATGTAGCCCATACCTGCTCACTGACACAATGTTCACTGTCAAACGGGGGTCCGGGGGTATTGCGGGAAAGACAGGCGTAAAAGCACTGAGTGTGGAAGAGCACAATCTATCCAATGATTATAGCTAGAACAATATCTCAATACCTCCGGTGGCTTTTCCCCGTAGGGATGCCTGTGGCATTGGTTTCCAGCTTGCTGGTCCACCCGCCGGCGGATGGCCACTCAGAAGTAACAAGGAATCTGTCTCATTCAGTGTACTATACCATATAAATAACCGGTCAACTTTAGGAGATCCCGGAATGAATCCGGGATGACCCTATCTGGGGATATTGCTGGAAAGATAAAAAAGAGCAACCTTTGGATGCTACGCGAGTCGCTTCAGGGAGATCCCTTCCGCCAGCCGGCGGATCGGGATGACTGCTTCTGTGGAATATTTAATTGCCCTTTCGAGATGGTGTACGCCTTGAAGGTGTACGCCATCGGAGATGCTTTAGCGGGGTTCCTTTTGGACAGTCAAAAATGACATATTATATGGTAGGCAAATTTCACTGACTAGTCTGATTGTCACAGATGTTAATATTCTGAGTGCCCTTTAAGCGATATATCAAACCTTCGATTACCATTAAGCAAATGGTTTGTAACAATAGCACTAGAAATCATGTATGTGTTACTGTAAGCTTTAACTGCTTTCTGTTAATCAATTAGATATATGTTTTCAGCTTTTATTTTATTTAGCGTAGGTGGAAACAATGAATACGCTCAATCGGTTTTATCCGGTTGTCCATTCTCTCAACAAAATCAAAACACAAGGGGTTAATTATGGATAATTTCAGTTCGCCGATGAAGTACCTGCTGGTCGTCTTTGCTTTTTTACTGTTAGGGTCAGGGATCAACACAGCAGATGCACAAATCAGTGCAAAACTAATGCGCTACATGGACGTCTCCGATGACAAGATTGCCTTTGTCTACGGCGGCGATGTTTGGGTGGCAGATAAATCGGGAGGCACCGCGGTTCAACTCACCCGATCAAAAGGGGAGGAAACCTGGCCTAAGTTCTCTCCGGATGGCGATCACATTGCCTACACAGCGAGCTACAACGGGAATGCTGATGTCTATGTAGTTTCTGCTGAAGGCGGCATACCGACACGCGTTACCTATCAGTCTCATCATGACCGGATGGTAGACTGGCATCCGGACGGTGAACATTTGCTATTTGCTTCCAACCGAAAAAGCGGACAACCAAGGGTCCGACAGTTTTATAAGGTATCCAGAGACGGTGGACTTGCAGAGCGTTTAAGCGTGCCTTACGGCGAACTGGCATCCTATTCTCCTGAGGGAGACAAGCTCGCTTATATAACCAAAATTACCGAGAACTATCCCTTTAAAAGGTATCGCGGCGGACTGGCATCGGACATCATTGTTTTCGACCTCAGTAACAACAGCGCGAAACGCATTACTCAAAATCCCGCAACCGACGGAAAACCGGCCTGGGTAGGTGATACCATCTACTTCCTTTCGGATCAGGGTGATGATATGCGCCATAACATCTATAAGTACGATACCGGCACGCAAGAAACAACGCGCCTAACCGACTTCAACAACTTTGATATCACCTATATGTCGGCCGGACAAAACGATCTTGTCTTTGAAGCAGGCGGAACGCTTTACCTGATGGATCTGGAAACGGAAAACTATGAAGCGGTAAATATTGATGTGGTAAGCGATCTCTCGGCTGAAATGCCGCGTTCCGAAGACGTAAGCGATGAGATCGGGACTGCAACAGCAGCTCCGGGAGGCAAGCGCGTGGTATTTGAAGCGCGCGGCGAACTGTTTAACGTACCGGTTAAGGAAGGCTATGTGAAAAACATGACGCAGTCGAGCGGTGCGTTTGACCGTCAGCCGGCTTGGTCGCCCGATGGAAGTCAGGTTGCTTACTGGAGCGATCGATCCGGGGAATACGAAATCTGGCTGCAAGAGATGAACGGAAATACCGAACCGCGTCAGCTTACCGAGCGTGGCAGTGGTTTCGGCTACACCCTCCACTGGTCACCGGACAGCAAAAAAATCGCGTTTATAGACGAGACAAATACCATATATGCGGTGAATGCAGAATCCGGTGAAACGGAAGAAGTTGGTAATACGAACTGGAATGTCGGCCATAACGGGCGCTACGGTTATCCCATATCCTGGTCACCCGACTCCCGCTGGATTGCCTATACGCGTGGCGGTGAGAATGCACACTCGGCGGTCCATATTTATGATACAGAAAATGATCTGTCGAGGCAGGCAACCAGTGGCTTTTACGATGACTTCGGGCCGGTTTTCAGCAAAGACGGAAACTACCTCTTCTATTTAACCGACCGCGAATTCGACGCATCCTACTCCAGTCTTGATGATGCCACCTGGATCTATCCGAATACTGCAAAGATTGCTGCCGTTTCCCTCACCAAGGATACCGAGTGGCTGCTTCATCCCAAAAACGACGAGGTAGAGAGCGACGGAGAATCAGGCAGTGAAGAGCCGGAAAATGGGAATGAAAACGCCAAGGAAAACGGTGACGAGTCAGCGAAAAGTGTTGCCATAGACTTTGACGGGTTTGAAACGCGTCTTGACCTCTTACCACCCAGGGCCGGGAATATTGCAGGGTTGATGCCCTTCAAAGGCAAGATTGCCTATATCCGCTATCCCAACACCGGTTCCGCAGGTGAACAGCCGGTAATACAGTATTATGACCTGGAGGAGCGAAAAGAGGAGACGGTTATCGAGGGCGTTGGCAGTGCCCGCATGACGGCCGACGGTAAGGCGATCCTGGTAAATAGCCGCGGAAAGTACGGGATCGTTCAACCGGCACCCGGACAAAAGATAGAGGAGCCCATCTCAACCGATGGACTGGTCATGGACCTGGTACCCAAGAAAGAGTGGCGACAGATTTTTATGGACACCTGGCGACGCCACCGCGACTTTTTCTACGACCCAAATATGCATGGTGTAGATTGGGATGAGCTTCGTAAACGCTACGGAGCCCTTATCGACGACGCACGGACCCGCTGGGATATCAGCAACCTGCAATCGAACCTGGCTGCTGAGCTCAGTGCCGGACACACCTACACCTTTGGCGGAGATACCGAAGAGGTCGATCGTGTGGTTACCGGTTTCCTGGGTATCGACTGGGAGATGAGTGATGGCAAGTATCGCATTAAACGGATTGTAAAACCGGCCACCTGGGATACGCAGGTGCGGTCGCCCTTCGACCGTCCCGGGGTGGAAGTAGAGGCCGGTGACTATATCCTGGCTGTTAACGGCAAGCCCCTCGATTCTGAGAAAGATCCCTACGCAGCATTTGAAGGGCTGGCCGATGAAACCGTCTCACTGACGGTAAGCAGTTCCGGCCGGCAAGAAGATGCACGGGAAGTCGTCGTGGAGACCTTGTCCCAGAGCGAAGAGATGGAGCTTCGTTACCTCGAATGGATCGAGCAGAACCGGGAAAAGGTAAATGAACTCTCGGATGGCAAGCTTGGATACGTCTATATGTCAAATACTGCCACCCAGGGGCAACGCGAGCTGGTTCGCATGTTCTACGGGCAGCTGGATAAGGAAGGATTCATCATTGATGAACGGTTTAACGGCGGTGGCCAGCTAGCCGACCGCTTTATGGAGCTGCTGCAGCGTCCGGTAGTCTATAATTTATATTGGAGGCACGGAAAAAATCACCGCTGGCCTATCAAGACCAACACCGGTCCCATGGCGATGCTGACTAACGGGTGGGCCGGTTCCGGCGGCGATGCGCTTCCCTGGGCGTTTCAGGAACTTGAGGCCGGTCCGGTCATTGGGCAGCGAACCCTCGGTATCCTGGTAGGTCCGGCTACGGGTCACCAGCTGATCGACGGGGGCGGTATCACGGTACCCGGAGCACGTCTCTATGATAACGACGGCCACTGGTTCTGGGAGGGCGAAGGCGTTACGCCCGACATCAAGGTCTGGGATGATCCCAATGAACTGGTTGAGGGGCGTGATCCTCAGCTGCGCCGTGCCGTACAGGAGGTCTTAGAGATGCTGGAGCAAAATCCCGATCAGCCTGATATGACGCCTCCGCCTCCGATTAAAGAGCGTACAGCAAAAGAGTTAAAGGGGCAGGGCCAAGGTCAGTAAAAAGTTGCTAATTTGATTCGCCTTCGAAAACGGACTAAACAAAACGTTTTAGAACACGGGTGCCACAGATTTCATTGGTGGGATGGCGCATCTGAAATGGACTACAGACCTCCAAGATTTACAAAAACCTTGGAGGTCTTTTTCTTTATTGCTATAGAACACGGATACCGCCGATAAAACGAATTGTCGCAGATTTTAACATTTTGGGTGCCCTTCAAGCCTTAGTGATAACCTGCCCACCGACTCACTGTTCACTGACACACTGTTCCATTTAAAAAGGCTTCCCTGTCTGACCGGGTGCTCGACTAAGGGGGATGGTTCGGCTGCGCTCACCATGACTGCCGCTGTTGTTATGATGTTAC
>DATFJD010000312.1:0-12381 GCA_035269475.1 Halalkalibaculum sp. | reverse complement strand
AGCCATCTTAGGGCGTTTGGCCTTGTCACGATCTCCCCCACAGCCGAATATTACATGCAGCTTCTGTTTTTCAGTTTTAAGATCCGATAAGGTGCTCAATACATTTTCAAGCGCATCCGGGGTATGGGCATAATCGACCAGAACCGTGGGTTGCTTCTCAGGGTTTTCGGTTTCTACACGCTCCAATCGGCCGGCAGCGCCTTTTGCTTTGGCAAGCGCCCGCGCTATAGTTGTAAACTCATAGCCCAGCGCCTTGCAGATAAAGACCGCTTCGGCCACATTATAGGCATTGAAGGTCCCCGCGAGAGGTGATTGGAATTCAACTCCCTCTATTTCAATCTTCAGCCCGGCGGAAGTGTTTGAAATGATCTTGCAATCGTATGTAATGGGTTTCTTGAAGCTGAAATCGATAATTTGAGCGGGACAGTCGAGGGCCATGTACTTTCCCTGCTCATCATCCTGGTTGATAACCGCCCAGGCATCCTGATTCAGCCCGTCAAAAAGCTTTTTCTTGGTTTTGGCGTAGTCCTGCCAGTTATCGTGATAGTCGAGATGGTCATGGCTGAGATTGGTAAAGGCTGCAACCGTAAAATCAAAGCCGGCCGTTCTTTTCTGGTCAATGGCATGGGATGAAACTTCCATCACCAGGTGAGTGGACTTAGCATCAACCATGCTGCGCATATCGCGGGCCAGTTCAATGGGGTCTGCAGTGGTCAATAGGCTGTCGAGCACTTTATCATCAATACGCTTGGCAACGGTTCCCAGCAGGGAGGGACGCGCACCCCCCATTTCCTTCAGCAGCTGCCAGGTAAGTGTCGCCACCGTAGTTTTGCCATTGGTGCCGGTGATGCCGATAATCTTAAGTTCCTGAGCCGGATAACCTTCAAAAGCCTGTGCCAGCGGTCCGACCAGCGAGCGGGTGTCGGCAACTTCAATAATGCAAACCTCTTCATCCGAATAGTAGGAGTCTTCGCAGATAATCACCGAAGCGCCTTTGGAAATGGCATTTTCAATAAACATGTGACCATCAACCTCGAAGCCTTTCACCGCGATGAAGACAGACCCCTCCTCAACCTCACGCGAGTCTTGCGTAAGGGTACCTAGCCTGTCCGGTTCAGGACCGGAAACATCAATAGGCTTGCAAAGTTTTATGAGTTCGTTAAAAGTCACTTGTTTATGATGTTCATTAGTTTAAGAATCAAGTTTACAGCGTTGCTGTTATGAGATTCTTGTCAATTAATTTCATTTTCTGCTTAAAGTTCGCACTATGTACCTGCTGCTATCAGGCAGCCGGTACCGGTCATTTCAGTAATTCAATTTTTTGTAAACGAGCTTATTCAAATTCCCGCTATTCCCCGGCGATGGTTTCCAAAGATTTTGCTTTGCCTCGCACCGTCACTGTTCTGCCCTTTTTCATCATATCACCGGGCCTTGGAAACTGGGTATAAACGGTACCCGAGCCGATCATTTTTGCTTCAAATCCCTGGCTGTTGATGAGTAGTGAAGCTTTTCTCATGCTCATTCCTCCAACATTCGGAATAACCGCATAACTGTCGGGCACTTCCGTGGTATCGGCAGCGACTTTCGACGCTGCCAGGGTAATAGTAATTTCATCTCCGCGCTGTAATTCGGTTCCCGGCTTCGGGTTTTGATCCGTAACCCAGCTCCCGCTGCCCCGGGTGTTGAATGCCAGGAGCTGATGCTCAAGGACGGATTCCGCTTCTTCAAGTTCCATATTCCTGACTTCCGGGGCGGTAGCCCAGGTACCTTCATTCAGGTCGCTGTCTATTATCTGTTTTTCAATTTCATTATCCAGCCCCGCAATGCGCTTGGCAGTTTCCCTGAAAATGGGGCCGGCTATGTAGCCCCCATAGGGAGGGTAGGTCTGCGGTTCATCCATAACGACCAGGCAGACGTATTTGGGGTTCTCGGCCGGGAAAAAACCGACAAAAGAAGAACGATATTCCGTGCGGTAACGGCCCTCGATATATTTTTGGGCTGTGCCGGTTTTGCCGGCTATGGACAGGCCCTTAACCTGTGCGTATTCCGCTGTCCCGGAGTCAGATACTACGTCCTTAAACACCGGGTACAGTTTTTCAATAGTAGATTTCTTTGCAATCTGGCGAACTTCCACCGGTTCATGTTTCACAATCGTGTTGTCTTGTGCATCGGTAACTTTTTCAACAAGGTAGGGACGCATCATCCGGCCTTCGTTTGCAAAAGCTGAGTAGGCCTGGGCCAGCTGAATGGGTGTTACCTGAACTTCATAGCCGATAGCCATCCATGGCAGGGTTACCTGGCTCCATTCATAGGGCTTTTGCAGGCGCCCTGTCTCCTCATTCGGCATATCAATGCCGGTGGGGGTGCCGAAACCGAGGTTCCGTGCATACTGATAAAAGGAGTCTTTATTGAGTCGCATGGCGATCTCGGCGGTAGCGACATTCGATGATTTGCTGATCACTTCGGGGAAGGTCAGGGTCCCCAGCGGGTCGTGATCGCGCATCCACTGCCCGTGAATTTGCATGGTACCGTCTTCAGGCGTCTCGAAGGTTTCATCAAATCTGACCTTGTTTTGTTCGACGGCCGCTATGGCAGTAACCAGTTTAAAAGTTGAGCCGGGTTCGATCATATCCGAAATCGCAAAGTTCCTCCGGTTCTCTTGTTTTGAGGAGGCAGGCGAATTGGGGTTGAATGTGGGATAATTCGCCATTGCTTTGATGGCTCCCGTGCGGGGATCCATGACAATAGCGGAACCGTAGGTGGATTTCGTACGCTCGATCCCGGCTTTAAGTTCTTCTTCCAGGATAGCCTGGATGTGTGAGTCAATAGTTGTGTAAAGGGAATTTCCCTGTTTGGGCTGCTTGCGAGGCGCCCCTACGTAGGCAAAAATGCTGCCGTTTCGTTCACGGCGTACCTGCTGCACGCCGTCTTTTCCTTTAAGTTCATCGTTATACTCCTTTTCGAGCCCGATCATGCCCTCCAGTTCGTGGTTTACAAAACCAAGGGTGTGGGCTGCAAGCGAACCGAAACTGTACCTTCTCTGGTATTCCTCTTCCAGGATCACGGCGCGATTGTTCAGGGCACGGATAGCTTCATAGGCTTCCGTATCTACATTATCGGCGAGTACCACATATCGTGACCGGTTTGGTGCCCGATCTACTTTTCTCAGGTAGTAAGAAGCCGGACGCAAGGTGTGCCTGGAAAGGGTGGAGGCCAGTTCTCGTACCCGGTCGCGGGTAAGGCCGTTCAGGCGTGGATCCAGCGCCACTTTATAGGCAACGGAGTTGGTAACCAACAGGCTGCCGTCTTCGTCATAAATATTGCCCCGTTGTGCCGGTATGGAAATATTATCGATGGCCTGCTCGCTCCATAATTTTCTAAGATCCTCACCTTCCATAAAATTAATGCGGAGCAGCTGCAGCACAATGGCGCAGGGTATAAGCAGTACCAGCCCGAAAACTATGAACATGCGGCTCAATATGGCGGAACGTTCGTTCATCATTCTTCCACCTCAATGATTTTTTCGGCAGGTCCGCCATTAATAAAGCCTCTTGATTTGGCTTTGTCGTAAATTTCGGCCGGCCCGATCATCCGTTCGTAAGTGAGCCGGTAATCATCGTGCATCCTTTTTGCCTGGTTATACTGTCGCTCGAGCTGCTGCACTTCCTGCAGCAGTGCCTGGGTGGCAAATACATGGTTCAGATAGAGCACGCCAAGCCCGCCAATGATAAAAGCACCCAGAACAACTTTCCAGGGCTTCACTTTCGGCAGTGAGATCCTGCTTTTCTTCTTCTCCTTTATCGGGCGGCCATGGTTCCGGCCTCCGTTTCCGGAAATATTGACAAACTTATCGGACTTAGAGCCACCGTTAGTACGTTTAGAGGGACTCTTGCGTACATTGGGTTTGGTTTTCTTCTCTTTCAGCGGAGACTTTACGATCATGTCTGCACCTCCGGCTGATCGATTTTTTCAGCCACACGCATTTTTGCGCTCCTTGCGGCGGAATTTCGTTCAATTTCTTCCTCAGACGGCCTGATAATGCCGTTGCTCAGTGATTGGATGGGGGTCAGCTCATGTCCGTAAAAATCTTTTTCAATTTTCCCCTGGTGATTCCCGGCCTTGAAAAATCGTTTTACAATGCGGTCTTCCAGAGAGTGGTAGGAAATGGCGACTATGCGTCCGCCTATCTTTAAAATTTCAAGAGACTGCTCCAGTACTTCACGCAGCATATCCAGCTCGCGGTTAACCTCAATGCGGATTCCCTGGAATACTCGGGCTACGCTTTTAATCTGGTGGGGGCCGTGAACGACCGCTTCAATGATTTTTCTCAGTTCGCCGGTGGTTTCTACCGGACGCTCTTCGATGATTTTGCGTGCGATCTGTCGGCTGAGTCGTTCTTCGCCATAGTGGAATATGATATCGCGAAGGTCTTCGTAGGAATATTCATTGACAACCTGGTGTGCGGTTACGCCACGGAGGTTGCTCATGCGCATATCGAGCGGGCCGTCTTCCTGAAAACTGAAACCTCGTTCTCCCTGGGAAATTTGGTGGGTGGAGACGCCGAGGTCAAGAAGGATTCCGGATACCTCCCCGTGTATCTCTGGGGGTAATAGCCTGGAGAGGTACCCGAAATTGCCTTTGATTGAACTAAAACGGGAGTCATTTCCTATACGTGCGCGAGCGGCTTCCAGTGCTTCGTCGTCCTGGTCGATACCGATCAGCTGACCGTTTTCATTTAATTGAGACAGAATTTCCATAGCATGGCCTCCGCCGCCAAGCGTGCCATCCACATAGATACCGCTCGGATCCGTGACAAGCTGCTCTACGGATTCATTAAGCAGTACCGGTACGTGCTTATATTCTGTTTCATGTTTGGTCATTGGTATCATGGTCACCCATCACGCGCTCAAAAAGTTCTTGATACGATTCAAAGCTAAGTCCGGAATCGACTTCATCGAGCTTACCCGGCGACCACACTTCAATGCGTTCGCCGCTGCCGATAAAAATGGCTTTGCCATCAATGTCGGCCCATTCCATCAGTTGCGAAGGGAGAGCAATACGGTTCTGGTTATCCAGGGAGAGGTCTTCTGCGAAACGCAGGAAATTACGCTTTACTGTGCGGCCCTCTTTGGTAAAACTGTTGATTTGGGAAAGCTGATCCTCTACCTTTTGCCATTCGTCCTGGGGGTAGACATACAGGCAGGGCTCAAGTCCTCTAAGAATAGTAAAGTTCTCGTTGGCTTGGGGAGAAAGCGCTTTACGCAGTTTAGCCGGGAAGCTAACGCGTCCTTTATTGTCTACGCTATGTTCGTATTGGCCTTTGAAACTAGGCATAAAGAATTCCCCAGAATTCGAAAATAGTTATCGATAACTTGAGCGGATCAAGAATTCCCACATTCTCCCACTTCTCCCCACAATGTACCCCAAAGGGGTGGAATATGTCAAGGCTTTCTTTAAAAAAGATGGTTTTATACGGAGAAAAGGAGACCGGAGGAGGGGGCGCGAAGTGATTATAATGGCTTTTAATAGCCATATTGGCATATTAAAGCCGGTTATTACGAATAATTAGAATGTTTTTATCGGGTTTGGGAGCATCGTGGTAGAGTGTGGGGGATATGGATATCCCTACTATAACCCTCCAAGGGTTCAAAAACCCTTGGAGGGTTAATTTCTAAATAATACGCCAAAAACACCCGTGACAAGTTCTGTCACTGTTTGTATTATCTTGGGTTCAAATCCCGTATTCGAATATTCCCCGAATGAATTACAATCCCTTTTTCGAAAGCGAGAACCCGCTCACCGAAAGGCTTGGCGCAGGTTTCTTTGAAGCGCTGCCCAAAGTGCCCGGCATCTATAAGATGTACGGATCGGCCGGAAGGCTGCTGTACGTGGGCAAAGCCAAGAACCTGCGCAGCCGGCTGCTGACCTATCGCCGCGCCAGGCCGGGCAGGGAATCCCGGAAGGTAATCCGTCTCGTGCGTATGATCCACGCGATTGAACTGGAGGAACATCCTTCTGAAGAAGAGGCCCTGCTTCGGGAAAACGAGCTGATTCGAAACCATAAGCCCGAATTCAACCATGCCAAGAAGCAGCACGAGGCCTATTATTATCTGGTCTTTAAGGCCGGTAACTCCGAAATCATAACCGACCTTCGCATGCATGTACGCGAGGAGGAAAAAGAGCAAACCTATGGCGCTTTTAAGGGACACGTCACTGTGCGCCGAGGCCTCGGCGCCCTGCTGCGACAGCTATATATTATAGAGCATACTATTTCTAAGCCCTTTGAACTCCCTTCCCAGCTGCTGAGGAAACTCACTCCGCTGCATTATGAACTCCCCACTGATGAGCTTGCCGGTTCCGATTGGATCGCCGATGTGAGGCTGTTTCTGGAGGGCGGCGATTCCCGGCTGCTGTTTAACATCATGGAATATACCCGGGAGCAAAAGCTGCTGGAATCCTTTATCGGCAAGGTCATTCTGAAAGATATGGAAGCGCTCAAGTTTTTTTACGACCGCTGCTGCCGGCGAAATTACGAGATCAACGAAATACTGGACCTCGAATCACCACTGATTCCCCAGGAGAAACTGGATGATTACCTGGTGCAGTGGGCTTTTGCCAAAGAAGGGTAGCCGGTGACCTGGAAGCGTTAGCCATAGATGACCGGTACGCAAATCCGGAAAATAAAAAAGGCCGATGTTTTACCACCGGCCTTTACGCCAACGTATCGCTCCCCCGAAACCTATACTATCTTTGATGATGTAAGCATAGCGCAAATGAGGTCAATAGCCTGTAGATGATTAAAGTGGTATTGAACCTCTTGAGTCGCTTGTTTAATGCTTATACCAATATCTAATAACTGGAATACAAATGCTTCTATTTAAGAGCTATCTAACCTAGATTAGGAAGATCTAAAGATGGTTTGTTGACATTAAAAAAAGACGCTTGACTTCTTCTTAAAGCCTGAAGAATTTCTTTTTAATAAAATTCGTTGACGTGATTCACCAGCAACCGTAAACACAATGGCAACATGAATATTAAGCACCGATCAAAACCCTTTATTTTATGTGTATGGATGATCCTGTTCCCGGGATTTGCCTTAGCTACTTCACAAGCGACGGATACCGGTAATCCCGAGGTCCGTAAAACCGTCACTCCTCCGGTTCCGGAGGCTGATTCGGCAGATATTCAAAAAGTATTTGAGGAAGCCGGTGATATTTCTTCTCTCCGCAGCCTGCTTATCCAGCAAAATGGCAAGCGGATTACCGAGAAGTATTTTCGCAATAGCGCCCCGGGCAAAGCGATGAATACCAAGTCGGCCTCCAAGAGCATCATTTCCCTGCTGGCGGGCATTGCCGTGGATAAAGGTATCATTGAGAGTGTTGATGATAGAATCAGCAAGTACCTGCCGGAATATTTTGAATCCATAACCGATTCGGCGAAACACCGGATCACTATTAAGAATTTACTGACCATGCAGACCGGGCTGGAAACCACCAGTTTTTATAACTACGGAGCGTGGGTGACCAGCGACGACTGGGTTGCCTATGCCCTGAACCAGCCCATGGATGCCCGCCCCGGCGGCGATATGCAGTACAGTACGGGAACCTCCCATTTATTATCGGTAATTATCACGAAAGCCAGTGGAATGTCAACCAGGGAGTTCGCCGATAGGCATCTTTTTGAACCGATGGATATAGACGCGGGAGGCTGGGATCGCGATCCCAAGGGCTACTATATGGGAGGCAACAACCTGGCACTGACGCCCGAAGCCATGATGAAGCTGGGCCAGATGGTGCTGAACGGTGGCACCTGGCATGGGAAGCGCATTATTTCTAAAGAGTGGCTGGCCGACTCCTTCAAAACCTACACGCGCAGCAACTACAACCCTTATGATTACGGCTACATGTGGTGGAACCGGAAGGTGGCAGGCTATGATACCTATTTTGCCTGGGGCTATGGCGGGCAGTATATCTTTATCATACCCGAACTGGATGGAGTAGTGGTTATGATGTCATCTCTTGCTAATGCAAGCCAGGACCGGGGCTACAAGGAACCGGTGTTTGAATTGCTTGCGGATCATATAATAGGAGGAGTGCTGGAAAAGTATCCCGGAACCAGGTAATCTTAATCGAATAGAACGCAGATACCGCAGATGTAACTGATGCCCGCCGAAAATTTATTATTCAATAACCAATTTTAAAAGGCTGTGATAAACGTTCACGCTTATCACTTTTCTTTTCAAACGGGGACGCTTGTTCATATAATATTTTTTCTGTGAAAAACAGCTTCAATCCCCAGAATGCGTGTTCCATAAATAAAAATAGGCCGGCTGTTCAGGCCGACCTATTTGGTAGAGTCAAATCTTTAGCCGTTAAACTTGACTCTATTTAACCGGGTATAGTATAAAGCAATAGCCTGTAGATGATATTTAGCAGGCCACTTTCGTGTCTTGTGAATCTTTTTTGGCTGCGGTAGCGTCAATCTGATCCATCTGCCTGGTTAGCTGCTCGCAAATGGTTTTTAATTCGTTTTTCAGTACTGCAAGGTTCTCTGCGTTTTCCATAAGGGTTACTATGTTTTATTGCATGTGAAAATAAAGGTATCGGGCCTTTCAAAGCCCGGTACATGGACCATAAATTTGGTCTTAATCATTAAATCAAAATAGCTGGTTATCTCTTGTCTTTTTGTTTAACCAGTTAAACTCTGGTATCAATAAAACGAGCTTCAGGGAAAGATGCTTGTATATGAGAGCGATCTAACCAAGATTAAGAACTCCTATAAGAGGGAGGCTATTACATAAAGTCTCTCAGAGTAACACGAAGTATCCCAGAGGTTAGGTACCTCTTTGTAAACCTCCTGGTCCATTGTGACACTCCGTGTTATAGTGCTTTTAATGCTCTTTGGTAATCTTCAGAATATCGTTCAGCACGCCCGCTGCCGTTACTTCACGTCCGGCACCGGCTCCCTGTATAATCAGCGGGGTCTCTGCATAGCGCAAGCTGAAAATCCGCAGCATGTTGTCCGTACCTTTAAGCTGTCCCAGGGAAGAGTTCATGGGCAGGCTCTCGACGCCGATCCTGATTTTCCCATCCTTTAGTTTGCCGGTGTACCTAAGCGTTTCCCCTTTCGAGGCTGCTTCATCCAGCCGGTTCCTCCAATATTCGTCAAACTCAGGCAGTCTTTCCAGAAAAGATTCCCGATCCAGGTTTTTCAGTTCGCCGGGTATCAGGCTCTCAACCTCGAGGTCATCTCGTTCGATTCGCAGCCCAATTTCGCGGGCAAGCGTTAAAAACTTGCGGGCCACGTCCTCCCCCGAAAGGTCATCGCGCGGATCGGGTTCGGCATAGCCCAGTTTTTTGGCTGTAAGGACCGCCTCGCTGAAAGGCGTCCCCTCTTCCAGTTTATTAAACAGGTAGGTCATGGTACCGGAAAGCACTCCTGATAATTCGGTAATACTATCTCCGCTGTCCAACAAATCATTGATGGTTGAAATGATGGGAAGGCCGGCCCCGACATTTGTTTCATATCGAAAGGAGGACCCTTTAGCAGAAGCTTTTTCCCTCAGCAGGTCATAATATGACTGTTCAAAGGTGTTAGCCAGTTTGCTGGGACTCACAACATGGATGCCGGCTTCAAGAAGGCCCGGGTAGAGTCGCGCTACCTCTTCGCTACCGGTAGCATCCACAAAAATGGTGTGATGCCAGTCACCTCCGATCAGCTTATCAACGATAGCCGGCCAATCGGTTTGCCCCCCTTTATCAAGGCCGTTATCCAGATCAGCTGAATGGAGTCCCCGGTTGTTCCATAGGGTATTCGTGCTGTTGCACAGGCCGATTACGTTAAAGGAAACATCTTCTGAATTAAACTCATCAATCAGCTGAAGCAGCTTGCTTCCAACCGCTCCGACTCCCGCCAGGAAAATGTCTGTCCTGTTTGTGTCGGAAACCAGGTATTCATTGATCAGGTTGGCGGCACGCCGGGCCTCGGTTTCCGGGAAGAGCAGGGAAAAGTAGCGCCGGTTGGGTTCCCGGTGAATTCGTTTTGGACGAATTCCTTTCTTGTACAATAGCTGCAATATCTGCGTCACGGCCAGGTCACTCTGTCTCAGCTTGTTGGTAAAGGTGTTTACCCTGTAAAGATTCTCTGAGATCACCGGTTCTATACCTTTTCTATCGGCCAGGTGTTCTATATTGTCTTTTAGTTCACGAAATACTTCCTCTTTAATAACGAACTGCGCCGGTTCGAAACGAGAGATGCGAGAGAAGCTGAAGCCGTCTGACCCTGATTTGGCACCCGTTTGTTGTTCCAGAAGCTCAGAGAAATCTTTGGCTAACGGATCCGGTACTTCAAAGTAAACATAAGGGCCGGTCACCGTAAGGGATCGAAAATCCCCGTTTGAGGCATGGCTGCGCTTAATCAAGGTGCCCGATTGCTGCGGCTGATGGCTGTTGCGGACTTGTATGGATATGTCTCTTTCCCGAATGGGGTGAATGGTTTTTGGATGAATCACCTTGGCGCCATGAGCTGAAAGTTCGGAAATATCTTCAAAGCTTAGGTATTCAAGATTCCGGGCAGCGGGTACAATTTTTGGATCGGCCGTAAGCACGCCATCCACATCGGTCCATATTTCAAGATGATCGGCATTCAGTGCATCGGCAATCAGCCCCGCAGTATAGTCGGAGCCCGAACGCCCAAGCGTGGTTATCTCCCGGTGCTTGGTGGAACCGATAAAACCGGTGATAACGGCAACTTTATCCAGTGAATTCAGGGCATCCGCCAGCAGGTTGCGGGTGAGTTTAGGGATAATATTGGCCTCCCCGAAAGTGGCATCGGTTTTAATATAATGCTGGGTTTCTACCGGCACTGAGGGAAGCTGCCTTGCCGATAGAACCGAAGCAAACAGGTGGGCCGAAGCGCGTTCCCCTATAGACAGGATATGGTCGCGCCAGGCTCCCGGTTTTGCGGTTCTCAGGTGGTCGTCGAAATAGGTTCCCCGAAGTTCGTCAAACAGTGCATTAAGCTTTTCAAAGCATTCGGCCGTTGAACCGCCCAGCCGGGTGAGCAGGTCCGTATGCAGGTTTCTGAGCTCACTAAGGCTCTTGTTTGCTTTTGCTGATTTGCCGGCGGGAATTTTTGAAAGGGCAATGAGCCGGTCGGTCACACCCGCAATTGCGGAAACAACAATAAACGGTCGCGCCTTTCTTGAAGTATTTTTCACCACTTCAACCGCCTGATTGATAAAAGAGGCATCCTGCAGCGAAGTACCGCCGAATTTTAGAATATGAATCTTAGACATCTTGTGATAAATATTAAAGCTTAATAGAAATTTCCTGTTTAAATGAGTGAACCAGCTGATTGATCTGTTCGAACTCGATGAGAAAGGCATCGTGTCCGTATGGAGACGTGATTTCGGCATATTCTCCGCCCGGCAGCAGCGCGGCCAGCTCTTTTTGCTCTTCAATGGGGTACAGCATATCGGTATCTATTCCGATAACCAGCACGGGTGCCTGAACGCCCCCGAGTATCTCTTCGTAGGTATCGCGATTATGAGCCACATCATGAGCATCCATAGCCTGCGTTAGGCGCACGTAGGAGGCTGCATCAAAGCGCTCAACAATTTTCCGGCCCTGATAATTGAGATAAGACTCTACTTCATAAATATCGGTTCCTTCTTGTATGCGGCGGCCGAATTTGGATTCGAAGTCTTTAGGGCTGCGATAGCTGTTCATGGCAATCATCCGGGCCAGAGCCAACCCGTCAGCCGGGGGGCGATCTTCATCATAAAAACCATCTTCCCAATTCGGGTCATTATATATGGCCCGGCGCTGGGTATGACTGATGCCAACTGCCCACGGGCTGTGCGCCTTTCCCATACCCATTACCACCGCAGAACGGACGCGTAAATCCATGATGGCAAATTCAAGGGCCTGCATGCCGCCTAGCGAGCCGCCGATCACCATTTCAACTCCCTGCACGCCCAGGGAATCAAGCAGCCGCTGGTGCAGGCGAACCATATCGCGTACGTTTACTGTGGGAAATGCTGCTCTGTAGGCCTTCCCGGTTTCCGGGTTTGCCGAAGTGGGGCCGGTAGTGCCGTAACAGCTGCCCAATACGTTGGGACAAATGATATAGTGGCGTTCGGGATCCAGCGTTTTACTTTCTCCGAACAGGCCGCCAAACCACTCATCCGCCTTCGTATTTCCAGTAAGGGCATGGCATACCAGCACGGCATTATTGCGGTGCCGGTTTAGTGAACCCCAGGTCCGGTAAGCCACAGTAGGTTCCGGGAGTTCATGTCCGGAATCGGTGACCAAAGGATTTTCAAAGGTTATCGATTTAATTTCTGACATTGCTAATTAGGTATTAATTAAAAGACATCCC
>DATFJD010000311.1:0-5077 GCA_035269475.1 Halalkalibaculum sp. | reverse complement strand
TGACCTCATGAATGTTAATGTCAATATGCGGGTTGATCTGCTGCAGCCGCTCTTTGGCAACTTCAACTTTTGGACGGCCTACGTCGGCGGATCCAAATAACACTTGACGATGCAGGTTGCTGGCCTCGACTTTGTCGAAGTCTACAATGCCGATAGTACCTACGCCTGCGGCGGCAAGATACTGAAGCAGCGGGGCTCCCAAACCGCCGGTGCCGACAGCCAGCACTTTGGCAGCCTTCAGTTTTTTCTGCCCCTCCATACCTATCTCGGGAATGGAAAGGTGGCGGCTGTAATGTCCGAGTTCCTCACTTGAAAATTCTATATTGTTCCAGTCAGTCATAATTTCAAATCATATTTGGCTTATAGTTCAATTCTCATATCGTACTCACCTGTCCCTGTATCCCAAGCAGAGCTTGGGATACAGGGGGCAGCTCTGCTTGGGATACAGGGGTCATTCAGCATTCAGCATTCAGCATTCAACATTTAAAACTGAAAAAATCGATCTAAATTGAATATCAAACCGCAGAACAAGGAATAAGGAATACCGAAGTAAGGAATTCCATTCAATATTCTTAATTCCTTGTTCTATATTTATTATTCAACATCCTCCCGCAATAGCCGGTACAATGCTCACTTCAGTATCCTCTTCTAGGCTGACATCATTGTTGCCGGCAGGATTTATCTCATCTTCTCCGATATAGATCTTGATATAGGAGCGAAGGTTTTCCTCCTCGTCCAGCAGGTTCTGCTTCACTTCCGGGTAGGTTTCAACAAATTGCCGTATGGCCCCGGAAAGGTTACTCTTATCAGTTTTAAAAGTGCGGTTTTGTTCGGTGTACTTTCTCAGCGGTGTCGGTATTATAATCTTTGCCATAGTTGTTATTAAGTTTTTAGTCTGTTATTGAATATTCTGTGACCTCAAGTTCTTCTTCTACAAACTGCCTGTCATCATTTAGCTGCCAGGAACGGGTGGTATCGTGTTTGCCCTCCCTCACGGACACAATGATGTAGGAGAAATAAGGCAGCGCAACCTCCAGGTCATGTTGCGAAGGCTTGGCAGGGTGATCGGGATGGGAGTGATATACCCCCAGCAAGTCCAGCTCCTGTTCGAGGGCAAACTTTTCGGCTTCCCGGTAGTCACCGGGTGCGATCTCAAACCGCCTGCTTTTATCTCCTTCTTTGGAGTTATGGACTTCACGAGTGAGGATGATCTCACGGTTTTCGGAATCATTTCCAAAAAAGAACCCGCAGCACTCTTCAGGATACGCTGCTTCGGCATGAGCTTTGATCTCTTTAAAGGTGCTATTATCCAGTTTTAGTTTCATCTCTACCTCGCTTAGTTCAGGTTATCAATTATTTCGCCGTATTTGCTGCCGTCGTCAGGGAAGACGGTCACGATGGTACCCTCCTCAAGTTCCCGGGCCAGTTTAAGTGCAGCAGCCAGGTTGGCTGCGGATGAGGGACTCAGCAGCAATCCCTCTTCATTCGCCGCCACCTTAAGTACGTCATGGGCCTCTTCCGTGCTTATTGTTCTATGCTCATCAGCCAGCGAGGCATCGTAGATTGAAGGTACCTGCGCCGTTTCCATATGTTTCCATCCTTCCAGGCCGTGCATCGCCAGTTCGGGCTGAACAGAAATCAGGCGGATGCCGGGCTTATACTGCTTCAGCCGACGCCCCGTACCGGTAAAGGTGCCTGTTGTGCCCAGACCGGTAATGAAATGGGTAATATTGCCACCGGTCTGATTCCAGATCTCCGGTGCCGTAGAGTCAAAATGGGCCTTCCAGTTGCTGTCATTGCTGTATTGGTCGGCATAAAAATATTTCCCCGGATCATTTTCATGAATCTCCTTCGCAATTTGCTGTGCTTCATCGGTGCCACCCATCCTGGAAGTGAAACGGAGGTCAACCCCTAATGCCTTCAGGATGTTTTTTCGCTCTATAGAAGCATTTTCGGGCAGGCAGAGGGTTACCGGTATGCCCAGCGAAGCACCCATATGTGCATAGGCTATACCCGTGTTGCCGCTGCTGGCATCCAGCAGGATCCGGTCCCTGTCAAGAGTTCCGTTTTCCACGGCATCCCTGATGATACGATAGGCAGGCCTGGCTTTTACGCTGCTGCCGAACTGCTGCCATTCCACTTTTGCAAAAATCCGGACATCTTCGTTTTTGTGAAGTGCGCGAACCGGATACAGGGGAGTATTCCCTATAAAATTACCGAGGTCATTAACGTTCTCAGCTAAGGTATCAGGTTTGCTATGTATGGCAGTTAAATTATTCATGTGCAAGATGGCTTGAATCTTTGGTGACGGGAATTAAGCATGCTGGAAACCGGTAACGGGGAGATCATGCTTGGTTACCGATGAGGATATGAGTAGCCGGTAACTACTTACAACAACAACAGCAACAACACGAGTCGCAGCAGTGGGAGGGATAGATCGTATGCGGTATGTTGATAGCTCTGTTCAAAGGTCTTGTATCGGGACTGATTATTTCTTCAATCTTAAACTGTATAAAAATAAATTAAGAACAATAGTTCCCTGAATCTTGATTAAAGATCTATAAATTATAATGTTAGGAATGGAATTGAAAGCAAAATCATTGTTAAAGCCTAATTCGAAAGATATTTAGATGATTTTGAAGAACTACCTTCATATGGCCTGTATCTGTTGCTGTTGTTGTACTACGGTAGCTGATAGCAGGTGTTAGTTTACTTCAGAACCCATCACTAGTTTTCGAGCAAGCCTGCTATCCGGTGAAGATGGCAGGCTTAATTTATATGAAGCCTGAAATTCTCTTTCCCATCTTCATCAGGCCGGTTTTTGTTCGAGTCGAACCAATCCTAAATTAAAATATAACGACTACCATGACTACTCAAACCCTAACCGAACAGCAAGTGCTGGTTACTACCGACTGGGCTGCCGAACACCTGAATGACGATGGCGTCCGCTTTATCGAGGTGGATGTAGATACCGAAGCCTATGAATCCGGACACCTGCAAGGGGCCGTCGGATGGAACTGGAAGAAACAGCTGCAAGATCAGGTGCAGCGAGATATTGCATCAAAGGAAGACTTCCAGGAGCTATTGCGCAACTCGGGCATCTCAAATAACAGTACCATCGTATTATATGGAGATAATAATAACTGGTTTGCCGCCTGGGCTTACTGGCTGCTTAAATATTACGGACATGAAGA
The DNA here is from genome assembly GCA_035269475.1 of Halalkalibaculum sp. Classification (GTDB taxonomy): domain Bacteria; phylum Bacteroidota; class Rhodothermia; order Balneolales; family Balneolaceae; genus Halalkalibaculum. Next base: position 1,883 of record DATFJD010000311.1, on the reverse strand, counting down.
TGTACGCATACTTGACGGCGGCCGAAAAAAGTGGGAATCAGAAAACCGCGAGCTGACCGAAGAGGTACCCGAATATGAGCCCGGCGATTATACCATTGAAAAGGTTAATGAACGCTTCCGGGCTTATAGAAGTGATATATCTGAAATGCTGGGCGATGAATCATTCGGAATGGTGGATGTCCGTTCGCCCGAGGAGTTCCACGGAGAAATACTGGCGCCCGAAGGAGTGAAAGAACTCTCACAACGAGCGGGACATATTCCGGGTGCAAGCAATATACCATGGTCGAAAGCGGTGAATGAAGACGGTACCTTTAAAGCAAAAGATGAGCTAAAAAAACTGTATGAGCAGGAGGGAATAACCCCCGATAAGGAGATCGTTGCCTATTGCCGCATCGGTGAGCGCTCGGCCCACTCCTGGTTCGTGCTGAACGAACTGCTCGACTTCCCTGCCGTTCGCAATTACGACGGTTCCTGGACCGAGTGGGGCAACCTGATTAATGCTCCGATTGAGAAATAGGTACTCCCTTTAGTGCCATAAATCTGATGTCCGGCCGCTGTTTCAGTGGTCGGACATTTCCATTTCAGCCACCGGAGCCGGCATCTTAACCTGGAAGGTAGTTCCATTGCCTACTTCCGATTCAACCTCAATTTCGGCGTTGCAGACGCTGCAGAGCTTATCTACGATCAACATTCCTAAGCCGTAACTGCTTTCATCTTGCGTTCCGCGTCTTCCCCCCTCATCCTTTTCTTTAAATAAATTTTCAAGCTGCTCTTCTGACATGCCGATACCCTTATCTTTTACGGAAGTAATCAACATATTGGGCTCTTTGATATGTTCTCTATAATCACAATGGATGCTTATCATTCCCCCCTTATGCGTGAACTTTATAGCATTCGAAATCAGGTTTGAGATAATGCGTTTATAGATGTGCTTATCTATGCAGAGTTCGGGTATATCATCACCGGTTGTAAAATGAAGCTCAATATTTTTATGCTTTACCGAAAATTTAAACAGGCTGATAATTTTTTTGATGATAATAGAAATATCGTGGGCCTCGGGTTCATACTTTAGTTTCCCGAGTTGTATCAGTTCGGCATCCAGGAATTCTGTTACAATATTATGTATCTGTCCGGCGCTTTCTGTAATGAGATCTGCCAGTTCCGTTCTTTCCTCTTCATTCAGCTTCGTTTCATGCAGGAATTCTGCAGCGCCGAGAATTCCGGAAAGCGGACTTCGGATATCATGACTGACAATGCGCATCAGGCGATCTTTATACGCGTTAATCTTTTCAAGGCTGTTTTCACGTTTGCGCAGCTTTAACCGCATCATTATCTCATTAGCCAGTACCTTCAGATCTTTTATCTCCCGTTCCGTAAGCTCGTGCGGTTTATAATCCATTATGCAAAGTGAACCGATTGCGTAACCATTGCTGCTTTTTAAGGGTACGCCGGCGTAGTATCGCAGGTAGGGCTCACCTTGTACATAAGATTTGTTTTTAAACCTCTTATCTTTACTAAGGTCACTGATCTCCAATATCTCATCAACCAAAATGGTATATTGACAGATACTTTGCTCGCGCAGCGAACGCTCAGCCGACATGCCGATACATGACTTGGTGAATTGCTCCTTCGTGTCTATAAAATTGATCAGTGAAATGGGGGCATCACATAACCGGGCGGCAAGTCCGGTCAGCGCATCAAACTCTTCCTCAGGAAGGGTATTCAGGATGTTGAAAGATTTTAGCTCATCGATGCGTTCTTCTTCATGCTCCGGTACGGGCACATCAATGCCGGCAACAGTTTGTTCTTCGGTCATTTGGGATGTCTTGCAGATGATTTTAGGCAATTTGAACTTATGTTAATATTTTAATAATAGATTCCAA
>DATFJD010000310.1:0-2502 GCA_035269475.1 Halalkalibaculum sp. | reverse complement strand
ACTAAATGGCTCATAATTCAACAAAATATAGAGTCGCTGCCCTTGTCCGGATAACACTTCACTGGACATCACATACAGCAGGTCATTTTCAAACTGGTAAACCCGTGCATCAAAATTTGCGGTTTCAAACACGGTAATCCTGCCATCCAGTTTTATTTTAGGTGACATTAATACTCTAATATCCTGATATAGCAAGTAGCCTGAAGCTATCTCTCCCCCGCTTTTTTTGCCTTGTACAAATTCCCCGCGACTGCGGAGTCGTATTTTTTTATTTACCCAGCTCTCTAACTGCAAACGGTATGTTCGTCGCATTGCTGTATCCAGCTTTCTAATGGACCTGCCGAAAATATCACTGCCGGTATATTCATCCTCTTTAATTTCGCTGCGTACCTGCAGATAGATATCCAGGTTTTTTTGAATGTTGATTTCAAGCAGTCCAAGCCAGTCGTATCCTCTTGTTGGTTGCGTAGTGCCGAAGCGGGGAGCCGGGTAACGGTAGCGGTCGAAATACCCGCTCAATATAATCCTGCTGTTTAGTTTTTGGCTGAGACCCAGGTACATACCCTCCTCGTTTTGTGGTGCACCTGAAGCTTCACCAAAACCGTTACCCATGAACGATTGAAAATCTTTCGAATAGCTTCGAAAGGCCAAAGTCATCTCGGTATCCTCTCCAATGGCACTCTCAATTCCGGCAATAAAGCCCAAGCCCCGGTTTTCACTTGCAGCTGCTTCCCCAAATAAAATGGTTGATGACATCATAAACCGATAATTCAGGCCTGCAGCTGCATTACTCAATCCTGAAAAATCATATCGGTCATAAACAGCACTCCCTCCTTCAATATAACTGCTGAATACCGTTTTATATGCCGTTGCCCCAAGGTATCCGAAAGGTAACTCTACTCGCAAATTCCCACCATACAGTTCCTGCCGGATATTATTGTACCTCGCCCTTTCATTCAAAGTCCGGTACAGCCCCGTCGCCCGGGGAAAGCTGACGGTATCCCCGGAAATAGCCGTTGCGCTTTGTTTCCTGAATGAATAGAATCCTGTCATTTGTAATCTTCCGCCTACTGTCGCCGCAACTCCACGGTAAAAGTTGGTCTCCTGTGCCGATGTGTAGGGTGCTATGCCCCGCTCTTTTCTATTTGCCGCTCCCACTGTTTCCCTTCCTTTTCCAAAAGCGCCGCCGCTCCAAAGCACCAGCCCCTGTCCAAAAGAGAGTGAATAATCACCAATCACCAGATCCTTGAGTATTCCATTATCTTTCAATGCCACATGCCAGGAGAAATAATCCAATCCGGCTGTGCCACCGGATGGTTCTCCGGGATCTTTCTCCTGGGTAATATTTGCCGACAGGTGATGGCTTCGATAACGAACCCGCTGATAGTATTTTACCGGACTTCCCAAATAACCGCCTTCCACAGGCAATCGCCGGTACCCTTCCGCCTGCTGAAGCTTTTGCTGAACTCTTGCATACATTTCCAGCTTTCCTCCGGCCGACCAGTAGCGAGGGTTACCAAACTTAATTTTTCTAGCAGCTCCCTCTTCTCCAATCCTAATGTAGGGCCTCATCTTTGCGAGGGTTACCGGACCGATGCCTTTTACTTGAAGCAGTTCGTCTATGCTTTGAAAACGTTTATTTTCGTCACGATAATCAGCGATGGCTCCCGCAAGTTTGAGATTGACTCCCGGAATTATAAGTAACACATCTCTGCTCGCGGTATTTATGTTAATCGGATTGGCCTGCATATCCTGAAGCAGTTGAATAAGCTGTTCACTGCTCAATTCCGGATCGGTGGCATCAAAATCCTCCAAAGCCCTCTCCAAGTCTTCCTGCACGTCAGAGCGTGTGCTGTCTTGCTGAAATGCGTATAACGGCAAAGAAATCAACCCAAACAGTACCAATATCAGAACCCGCCTTACCATGACAGCCGGAAATCCATGGCCGGACTTAATCCAAGCAGGGGGTTCTCGTGCTGCTGTACCCCCACATTGACTGTCCAGGATTTGCTCAACAACCCGAATCCCCCGGCAAATGTAACCGGTTCCGTGGTAATCCCTGCCCTGCCCCTGAAACCACCCAGAATCCTGGCATCAAAGCCTGCCCGGTAGGATATGGGGAATCGAATATCTTTCACCATCTCCGTGCTGATCAATACAAGGTCCGATAGTTGATAGGACAAACCAATGCTTAAATCACGTGCCAACTCTTCCCTGATGTTACCGTATTCGCCATAAGCGGGTTGATTTATATTTGTAGCCTTAGCTCCCAGCCACAGGCCCTCCAAAATCATGGCGGCTATGCCCACATCCAAACCCAAGGCACCTGCGGAGCCATACCCGCCTCCTATTGCCAGGTGGTTATAGTTTGCAACCATCCCAAAATGAAAACCCAGGTAACTGTGCTTATAGCCCAGACACAGCCTGCTTTCATTGTACAGGTCATCACCGAAGCGGTGAGCCCCCAATGCCACCGAACCGATGGAAGAAGGAATAACCAGG
>DATFJD010000309.1:0-2222 GCA_035269475.1 Halalkalibaculum sp. | reverse complement strand
ACCGCTATTTTAATATTATCAATCAGGCTGAAAAATATGACTCCGGCGGTGATTATATCAGGCACTGGCTTCCGGAACTGAAAAACATCCCTGATGAGAAGATCCATGAGCCACACAAGCTTAGCGGGCAGGAGCAGCAGGGTCTTGGCCTGGAAATCGGCAAGGATTATTCTGAGCCCATGATAGATCTGGATAAATCTTATGAAGAGATTCGAGCCAGAGGATCCTAGTGTTGCGTCGAGCTAGAAATGACGTATCAGATTGTGTTATCCGTTATTTGTTATTGGTCATTAGGAATTTGATTTGCTGGTTTAGGGACTTATTGATTATTGTCGCTTGTCCATTGTCTGTTACCGTGTGTCCATCCCTAACATAGCTTGACCGTATTTATTGAATGTGTATGCTGAAGGCATCCACGAGAATTGTCTACACAATATGCTGGGGGTTTAATTCAAAACAATAATATTGGCTGCTTATCTAAGAAGCACAGATCCGGAAAGGTGCCTTTACTTAGCATGGTATTGTTCATTTTTGGTTGGCCAAAAACGAAACAAAAAACCATTGGGGGTATTGAGATATTGTTTTGGCTATAGACGTTCACTAAACCTTGCTCTTCCGCACTCAACGCCGTTACACTTGGCTTTCCCCCAATACCCCCAAACCCCGGAAGACTCTTTTCAGATAGTATAGCAATAAGGGCAGAAGGATGTTGTTAATTGGCAGTATTTTGAAATAGAAGACAATCACCCGGCCTTGGAGTAGTGAGGCAGGTAGTTGTAAAAACACACCGATGAGATCCTGGAAGCGAGCATAGAACGAGAAGGATCTTTGCTTTTACTCCGCCAAGGGGCACCGGCGCCCTGCCGAGCAAAACCTTAACCGGCGGTTTTTTCCCAAGGGGATGCCTATGGCAGCGGTACTTTGGGACGCCCAGAAGTACCACTCACGCCGTTGAATTACTGGTTATATTGGAACAAACAACCACAAATAATGGTGAAGCTAATTCAGGAATGGACACCGATTACCAATAACAAATAACCACTAACGAACCGGCGGGGAAAAGACTGTTAATCGTTGACATGAAACTAGAGATACAGTGATCGGGTTACGTTAGTCAGATAGGTTAATTAAAAAAAGTAGCCCGGGTTACCCAGGCTACTAGGTTCGTCAATTATGAATGTTGCTTTGCGTTAGGCCATGGCTGCTTTTTTTTGAGTTATCTCAGTGCCCAGCACCTTCAGGAAGGCAGCAAGCCATTTGGGATGTCCCGGCCAGGCCGGCGAGGTAACCAGTTTGCCGTCAACCACAACCTCGGTGACATCAACATCTTTATAGTTGGCACCGGCCGCCTGCATTTCCGGTCCGCATGCCGGGTAGGCTGTCAAGGTTCGGCCCTCAATGACATCGGCTGCAGAGAGTATCTGAAGCCCGTGGCAAACTGCCGCAACCGGCTTATCTTCTTCAAAGAAATGGCGAACCAAGTCGAGCACTCCATCTTCCCTGCGCAGGTACTCGGGAGCCCTTCCGCCCGAAACGACCAAGGCATCGTAATCAGCCGCGTCGATTTCATCAAAAGTCGCATTTAAGGCAAAGTTATGCCCCGGCTTCTCGGTGTAGGTTTGATCACCTTCAAAATCATGAATGGCCGTTTTAACGGCATCGCCTGATTTCTTGCCCGGGCACACGGCATGAACCTCGTGGCCCACCATTTGCAGCGCTTGGAAAGGCACCATAATTTCATAATCTTCTCCGAAATCACCGACCAGCATTACTATTTTCTTAGCACTCATAGAACCTCCTTCATTTAGTAATTTTCTATTGTAAGCTTCTCTATTATAACTGCCATCAAAAGGCTAGCGTTCTTGACTGCTGCATTTATGAATCAACCGGCTGATAAAATCGGCTTGGGCGGGATTTATTTTCTTCCTGGCCTCAAAAGGAGAGAAATATTCTATTTGGTCTATTTCCGGGAAGGACTGTTTTTTGCCGGAATCGGGCGGCCACTCAATTTCAAATTCATTTGGATCGAAGATAAAATCATCGGGGATCTGGTATTCCACGGCCCAGGCGTGAACCGTCTTGCCGCCTTTCTGTTCAATTGAGCCCAAAGCTATATATTCTCCCTCGGGGATAAAGCCCAATTCTTCTTCGAACTCGCGCTTTGCCGCATCAAGCAGGTCTTCCTCTTCTTCTACTTCACCCTTGGGAATGGACCAGGCACC
>DATFJD010000308.1:0-2688 GCA_035269475.1 Halalkalibaculum sp. | reverse complement strand
CAAACTGGCTGGGCTACCCGCTCTCTGAGATGCACCGGATTGAACACAGCAATGGCGCTTTATACTACCTGAAGAAGAATGAAAATAGTTTTAACGAGGTTTACTTGCATAAGACCGATCATCTGGAAGAAATAGGTGAAGTTGGAGGTTAGATGTTTGAGGCTGGAAGTTGGAAGTTGGAAGCTGGAGGCTGGAAGTTGGAGGCTGGAAGTTGGATGTTGGATGTTGGAAAACCCTGATTCGGTTAAAGTATGATTTATCCAGTATCTAAACTCTATCATCTAACCTCCAATTTCCAATTTCCAGTATTACTAAACCATAATCATATAGGACAAATAGCAGCAAATGAGTGAAAAAGTTCGGAATATGTTCGCTGATATAGCGGACGACTACGACAGGGTTAATTCCATTCTCTCTTTTGGCGTACACCATGCGTGGCGTACCAGAACCGTTCAGTTGAGCGGGGCCAAGAAGGGAGATCATGTACTGGATTGCGCCACGGGTACCGGCGACCTGGCTATTGAATTCAAGGAAAAGGTAGGCAGCGAAGGATATGTGCTCGGTACGGACTTCTGTAAGGAAATGATTGAACATGCCCCGGAAAAGGCCAGGGAGAACAACCTGGATGTAGATTTCGAGGTGGCAGATGCCATGGATCTGCCCTACGAAGATGACCGTTTCGATATTGCCAGCATTGCATTTGGCATTCGCAATGTTGATGACCCGGTGGTGGCCCTTAAAGAGATGGCAAGGGTGGTTAAACCCGGCGGAAGTGTTATCATATTGGAATTCGGGCAGCCCAAAGGGCTTATGAAGTATCCCTATGAGTTATATAGCCAGTATATCATGCCCACGGTCGGGGGATGGATCAGCGGAAACAAGGAAGCCTACACCTATCTGCCCAAAACCAGTGCGGAATTTCCTGCGGGTGACAAATTCATTACATTAATGGATCGCGCTGAAAGTTTTTCTCATACAGACCTCGAAAAACTTACCGGCGGCATAGCATTTATTTATATAGGTACGGTGGCTTAAAAATTAATGAATCGTTTAAAGAAAATTATTTAATCGTATGGCTGTAATGGAAATTGAAGAAATTAAGAAACTGATACCGCACCGGTATCCCTTTTTGCTGGTTGACCGTGTTCTTGAGCTTGAAGATGAGCGCATCGTCACGCTGAAGAACGTTACTGTTAATGAAGAGTTTTTTAACGGTCACTTTCCCGGGGCGCCAATGATGCCCGGAGTCTTGCAGGTTGAAGCGATGGCACAGAGTGCCTGTATCATGCTGATGAAAAGGCACGTGGAAGACACTGAAAAGAACCTTGTGGTATTTACGGGAATCAAGAATGCCAAATTTCGCAAGTCGGTTGTGCCCGGTGATCAGCTGAAGATGGAGGTCAAGCTGGTAAATATGCGCAGAAACTTTGTGACAATGGAAGGCATGGCAACCATTGATGGCAAGGTAGCTTGCGAGTTGGAAGCTTCCGCCGCAATCGTATCCAGAGAGGAAGCATGAGTACACAGAACTCTTCTGAACGTCCCGCAAAAGTAACAACCCAGACCGTTGTGGATATGAAGCGCAACGGCGAAAAAATAAGCATGCTTACGGCCTATGATTATACGATGGCCCGTATTATTGACGCGGCAGGCATTGACGTTATCCTGGTGGGAGATTCGGCCAGCAATGTGATGGCCGGTTATGACACCACGGTGCCCATGACCCTGGATCATATGATCTACCATGCCTCCTGTGTGGTTCGCGGCGTAGACCGGGCCCTGGTTATTGCCGACCTTCCCTTTATGAGCTACCAGGTCACGGCCAAAGAAGCCCTAATCAGCGCCGGACGCATGATGAAAGAGGCCGGTGTGCACGGCATTAAGGTGGAAGGAGGAAAGCCGATTGTGAAAACCGTAGGAAAGATAGTAGAGGCCGGCATCCCCGTTATGGGTCACCTGGGCCTTACCCCCCAGAGCATATACAAATTTGGTACCTACAAGGTCAGGGCAACCGAAGAAAGTGAGGCGGATACGCTTATAGAAGACGCCAAAAAACTGGAGGAAGCCGGCTGTTTCTCCATTGTACTCGAGAAAATCCCTGCGAAACTTGCCTCAAGGGTCACTGCAGAACTTTCGATACCGACTATCGGCATAGGCGCCGGAGCAGATTGCGACGGACAGGTTCTGGTGACACACGATATGCTTGGGCTCAATAAAGAATTCAATCCCCGATTCCTGCGACGTTATGCTGACATGCACTCCGATATGACCGAAGCCGTCCAAAACTATATCAGCGATATCAAGAAAGGAGACTTTCCTAACGAAGACGAGCAGTACAGTGGCTAGGTTATTATAAAGTAAAGGGTATAGTGAATAAGGTACAAGGAGTATAATATAAGAATTTAGGCAAATTTAATATCTCGAGTAACTTATACCCTATACCTTATACCTAAAACCTTATACCTAAAACCCGAAAAGTAATTTTTGAATAAATAACAGAGAATGAGTAACACAGAAAAACCGCAAATTTTGGTTTGCAACGACGACGGAATATTCTCCCCCGGAATACGGGCGCTTGCCACTATTGCCGATGAGTTCGGTAACGTAGAAATTATAGCCCCGGACCGTCAGCAAAGTGCTGTGGGACACGCCATCACCGTTTCGACTCCTTTGCGATCACGGTCATTT
>DATFJD010000307.1:0-3256 GCA_035269475.1 Halalkalibaculum sp. | reverse complement strand
TAACAATCTGGGGCTGGCGGTTATTGACGAACAGCATCGCTTTGGCGTAAAGCAGCGCGCCGAAATGCTTGACAAAGGGTCTCATCCTCATGTACTGGTGATGTCTGCCACCCCTATCCCCCGTTCACTTGCAATGACCGTATACAGTGACCTGGACATCTCTATTATAAGGGGACTGCCCGGCGGCAGGAAACCTGTTAAGACGGCCGTTCGTCCCGAAAAAAAGCAGGAAGATATTTATGAGTTTGTTGAGGAGAATCTTCGTGAAGGCGGCCAGGCCTATGTGGTGTACCCGCTGGTAGAAGAGTCGGAAGCGGTGGATTTGAAAGATGCCACAGCAGGGTACGAAAAACTCAAAAAACGGTTTTCAAATTTCAAAGTTGGACTGCTTCACGGCCGTTTAAAATCCGAAGAAAAAGATGCGGTTATGAAGCAGTTTATTAATAATGAAATTCAGGTATTGGTCTCAACCACCGTTATTGAGGTGGGCGTAGACGTACAGAATGCGAATATCATGATCGTGGAACATGCCGAACGATTCGGCCTCTCCCAGCTGCACCAGTTAAGGGGACGAATCGGACGCGGCTCGCGCCAAAGTTACTGCATACTCATCTATGGGCAAAAAGTCAGCAATGAAGCCCGTTTCCGCCTGAGCAAGATGGCGGAAACCACCGACGGATTTAAAATTGCGGAAGCTGATCTGAAACTTCGGGGGCCCGGTGATTTCCTTGGTACTAAACAAAGCGGTCTGCCGGAATTTAAGATTGCCGATATCATTGAAGACCGGTTGATTCTGGCACAGGCCAAATCAGCCGCCTGGAATTTAATAGAAGAAGATTCTGATCTGGAAAAACCCGAGCACAATGAATTGAAAAAAGTGTTCCTCCCCTATTTCAAAGAGCGAGCCCGGTTTTACGGGATGGGGTGAGGGAATTATGAATTTTGAATTATGTCCTCCTGCGTTAAAACTTCGGAGGATAAAAATGTTGAATTGAAAACCTCATATCTATGCAGATTCTGAGGGACTGTAGGAGTTTTGAAGGATTGATTTACTGAGGGAAGGAATGGTTGAGGGACTGATTTATTGAGGAATTGAGCTTAATATTATACTCGTCAATCGCTCTGCGGTTGCGGTTGTCGCGGCGTTGGACAGGCTGCCCTGCGAAACTCCGGAGCAGGCGGGCAATGTGTACATTTCTATGATCTAGCTGATGATTTTGAGATAAATGGGGTTGCTGGCAGAAATCTTAAGCAACTTCTATCCTGCATAGTAGATTTCGGTTCAACCCTACAGTATTGTTTCAACAACTTGCATCATAAGCAATGCAATTACATAGAGCAGGGAAAAGATGAGTATTACAGAGAGAATACCGGTACCCCAAACTACAATCTTACTCTCGTTCTCAGTTTCTTCCGGATGCTGCTGCAGGTCTTCCAGCAGGCGGGCATTTTTGATGTTGGCTTTCCAGCCCACATCAAAGATTTCGCCTATCAAGGGTATGGCTCCGATAATAATGTCGATTAGGATATTCAACAGCATCCGCAGTATAACTGTGGTTTTGGCCTCCAAAATCACTGCATAAAACAGGAAGTATAGCGAAGCTAGACCGCCGATCCAGTCGCCGATGCCGGGAACCAGCCCTATGATAGGGTCAATGCCAAAGGTTATGTTGGTTTTGGGTATCCTGAACTTGCTATCGAGGAGCTCGGCGAATTGCTGTTGTTTAGATGTGGGTTTGCTTTGAGGCATTTGCCTTAGAATTTCACCTGTTTTGCAGGAATTTTATCCTTAACTCTCTCTTATCAACACATCCCGAATCCAGATCTTGAACATCTCGATCTGGATTATCCCCTCTCGAGAGGGGACATCGCTGTCATATTTATAAATCGCCTTATTATCCAACCCCCAAATTTAATACCTGCACGGAGCTAAACCTTAGCCCTTCCTCGGGGACTTGGTTATGCGAATTCTTTCTGCTTTTCGGCACGCTTGCGTTCGTTGGGATCGAGATACATCTTACGGATTCTCAAGCTTTTGGGCGTCACTTCCAGGAGTTCGTCTTTGTCAATAAATTCAATGTGCTGCTCAAGACTCATATCTTTAGCCGGATCAATCTTTGTTGAGTCGGCTGTCTGGGTAGCACGGTGGTTGGTAAGGTTTTTCTTCTTTACCACATTGACGACCAAGTCATCACTCCGGTTGTTGATGCCAACAACCTGACCCATATACACTTTATCTCCGGGCTCCACAAAGAATGTGCCCCTGTCCTGCAAGCCTTCGAGGGCATAGCTGGTAACCTCGCCTTTTTCCAGGGCGATCATCGCGCCGCGATTTCTTCCGGGGATGTCGCCGGCATAAGGCTCATACTGATCGAACTGCTGGTGCATGATACCGGTGCCGCGGGTTTCGGTAAGCATTTCGCTTCTGAAGCCAATGAGTCCTCTTGAGGGAACCTTGAATACCAAGCGGTTATTCTCCCCTTCCTGGGTCATGGAGGTCATGAGTCCTTTGCGCTGCTGCAGGTTGTCAATTACGCGGTTGCTGTAATCCTGATGCACATCCACAACAACTTCCTCAAAGGGTTCATGTACATCCCCGTCGATTTCGCGATAGAGCACTTCGGGCCGGGATACGGCAAATTCAAAGCCTTCGCGGCGCATAGTCTCAATCAGTATCGCCAACTGCAGCTCACCGCGTCCGGAAACCTTATACACATCCGGGCTCTCGGTCGGTTCCACTTCAATAGCCACATTGGTGCGAATCTCCTTCATCAGGCGATCTTTAATCTGATTAGAGGTAACGTAATCACCTTCAAGTCCCGCAAAAGGAGAATTGTTTACCCGGAAATACATCGCCATCGTCGGCTTGTCAATATCGTAATACTCCAGTGGGGTCATATCGGAAGTAGCCGTGAGCGTATCACCGATATCAACCTTTTCATAGCCTGCAAGTGCAAATATATCGCCGGCACCGGCCTGTTCTACAGGCTCCCGCTGAAGACCGTTGAAGGTAAACATTTTAGTGGCCCGGGCTTTTTCTTTTACTTCCCCCTTACGGTTGAGAAGCGCAATTTCCTGGTTGGTTTTAATGGTACCCTGCTCTACACGTCCTACAGCGATGCGCCCGACGTAGTCGTTCCAGTCAATACTGCTGATCAGCATTTTAAAGGGGGCATCGAATACCTGCTTGGGGGAAGGAATTTTTTCTACTATCGTTTCAAATAACGGCGTCAGGTCATCTCCCTCGTCTTCGAGT
>DATFJD010000306.1:0-2604 GCA_035269475.1 Halalkalibaculum sp. | reverse complement strand
ATATTGCGATGCCATCATTAAAGAATTAAAAGATCTGGACGTCCGGGTTAAACTCGATGACCGGGAGAACTACAACCCCGGCTGGAAATTTGCCGAGCACGAAGCAGCCGGCATTCCCTTGCGCATTGCCGTCGGCCCCCGGGACCTGGAAAACCACAACGTTGAACTGGCTCGCAGGGATACGCTGGAGAAGAATATTGTTGACCGAGACGGTCTCGGAGAGCGTATCGAAAAGACGCTGAAACAGATTCAGCTGGATCTTTACGATTCGGCACAGCAGCGAATTGAAGATAATACGCATTCCATAGACAGTTACGAGGAATTCAAAGAGGTCATTGAAGAGAAGGGCGGGTTCATTTATGCCCATTGGGACGGAACCTCCGAAACAGAGGAGAAAATCAAAGACGAAACCAAGGCCACGATTCGTTGCATTCCTTTATCAGAAGGTGAATCAGGCAAATGCATGGTTACCGGAAAACCATCGAAACAAAAAGTACTTTTCGCCCGCTCATACTGACATCAGTCCCTTAACTTTTGGAATAGCATATGGGTCAAACGCAGATACATTCAAAATCGGCTTTAAGCACTGAAAAGAGTGTATCTGAGATAATTGCACGCGTCATTTCAGATACTGCCAACCCTCTGCTGATTCCCCCGCTGTTGATAATCACTGCCGGCCTGATTCTTGGCCTTCCGCCATTTCAGCTCGGCCTTATCAGCTTTATTGCATTGGCCTTTTTTACCCTCATTCCCTTTGGGTCTATGATGGTGCTGCTGCAAAATGGACACATTCAGAGCCTGGATGTACCGTTCAGAAAGAACAGGAACCGGCTATTCGGTTATTCCATTATCAGCACTACCCTGGGCAGCCTCTTATTATTCCTTCTTTGTTATGGGGAATACCGGTTTCTTGTAATGGCAGCGATGGTTTTCTTTCTGAATCCGGTTATCGGTTATCTATTTAACCTGAAATTCAAAATCAGCATACATACCGCTGCAGTTGCATCGGCGGGTATATTGTTCCTGGCCCTCTTTTGGCATATCGGCGGGACAAATATTTGGGCGCTTGGTTTATCCTTATTTATGCTTTTGGTACTATTACCATTGATGTTCTGGTCACGCCGTCAGCTGGGTATCCATACCAATTCTGAACTGGCAGGCGGTAGCGCCGCCGGAATCTTCTTTACACTGCTTGAAATAGCCATAATGCAAATGATCTGGTAACTATGGGAAAATTGACCGCTCCTCCCTCTTTTTATATATCCACTTCAAAAGAAAGTCAGGATATCGATGCCTTAACTATCAGTGACTTTGGCATAGGGAGCTTCACCCTTATGGAAGTTGCGGGTTACAGCGCCGTACGGGATCTCTTAGCCAGGCTAAAACCGGCATCCCACGGTCTCTTCTTTTGCGGAAAAGGAAATAATGCCGGAGACGCCCTGGTTGTTGCGCGATACCTGGTACAGCATGGATTCAGTATTACCCTCGTTTTTATCAGCGGTGACGGTGATCTTTCCGAAGACACTCATAAAAACTACGTGCTGCTGCAGCGCGTCAATGAAGCCGATTCCGCAACGGGAAACCTTGCTTTTATCACATCCTGGCAAGATTTTGATCCTCATAACGATGCTGATTTTATTGTGGACGGCATGCTGGGAACCGGTCTGGATTCTGATGTTCGCGGTGATTACAACAACGCTATTGCATGGTCGAACGAAAGCAGCCTGCCTGTTTATGCCATGGACATCCCTACCGGCCTGCATGGAGATTCCGGCAAGGTTATGGGCAATTCCATCACGGCGGACCTCACCTATAGTTTCGGCACGCTGAAGCAAGGCCTCTACCTTAACGATGGCCCCGGAAAAGCCGGGGAAATTATATACTGCGAGCTTCCTTTTCCCAATCATTTAAAAGAAATCTGTTCGGCTTACCTATTGGATGAAAGCTACGTGCAGGCTGAGCCGGGCAGTGCTCCGCGGCATAAATACGAAGCCGGGGTATTGTATGTGATTGCAGGTTCCGAAGGGCTGACGGGTGCCGCCATGCTTGCCGCTCAAAGCGCCTGGGCGGAAGGAATCGGGGCTGTTATTCTTGTATGTCCACACGGCAATTTACAGATTTATGAAAAAGCACTTCCGCAAATCATCAAAAAGCCCATAGGCAAACGAAATGATTATTTTTTCAAATCCAACCACACCGAGGAAGTGCTGAATGTACTCGGCGAGAAAAAAGGCAAGGTACTGGTGGGGCCCGGCCTGGGACGGGATAGCAGCACCGTAGCTTTTATAGAAAACCTCTTAGAGAGTTATGAAGGTGATGTACTGCTGGATGCTGATGGCCTATGGTGCCTTGCCCGGCAGGACAACTGGCAAAAGCCCGATGCATCGACATGGATACTGACTCCGCACCCGGGGGAACTCTCTAACTTGCTCGGCAGAGCCATCGAGGATGACTTTGACCGGCTGCAATCGGTGAGAAAGCTAAGTTCTGAAAAAAATACCTTCATCCTTTCAAAAGGTTTCCCGGTGATATTGGGAACACCGGCCGGCGAGGCCTATTTAACTTCCTACAATACGCACAAATTTTCCCGCGCCGGCTTTGGAG